>JANMFO010000384.1:0-2877 GCA_031374245.1 Chitinophagaceae bacterium
CGAATTTTTTGGGAAGCTGGTAGCCGATTTTGGCATTCAGAATAAAATAGGAAGGGGTGAGGGCTGCTTTGATAGCTGTTGATTTTTGTTCGTTCCTGTTTTTATAAAGCCCGGTTATAGAAAATAAAAATGATTTTGTGGTATACGCAGTAGAAAAATTGGCCAAGTATTTTGCATGGGATGAAATATAAAACGAAGGTATACTATCCTTGTTTTCTGAATTTATCCATGTGAAGCCAAATGTTGCCAGCAGGCTGTTACTTTCGCTGATTTTTTTATTATATATCATATCCAGTTCAAAGCCGCTTGTTTTTACTTTCTCAACATTTTTTGCCAGTGCATAATTTCCGGCAGGACTAAGGTTTGCTTTTCTTGGCATATTGGCATAGGAAGTATTAGCCCAATCAATAAGATTGTTGTGATTGCGATAGAAAATTGTTCCGCTAATTTTAAAATTGGTTGAAAAATTATAATCTGCTCCTGCTTCAAAATTCCAGGAATCTTCTGCAATTAAATCCGGGTTGCCGATACGGCCACTGGTTACTAGAGCTTTGTTATAATTATTATAGCGTTCAGTAAAATCTGCATCACGGATAGATTTTCCGGCTGATGCCCTGATAGTAATTTTTGATGGAGACCAGGCAGCATTAATTTGCGGAATAATCACTGCGCCGTAGCTTTCATCCCAATCTAAACGAAGGCTTTCATTCAGGTAAATATCATTTTTTAATTTATGGCGGAATATGACATAAGCTGCACCGTGCCAGAGAGTATGATTACCTCTGTCATTGGATATTATTTGCTTGCGATGCACTTGTATCCCAGTTGTATAACTACTGTTCTTGATTAATGAAGAACTGTAATATAATTGTGAAGTAAACAGGTTAGTTCTATTATCATTTGGAACAGAAGAGGGCCTGAACCAATATTGATCTCTTAGTTTTTTGTAGGCCACATCAAAATTCAAAATTCCTTTGCCTGTTTTTTTATTCAGGTTAAGCTGGTTCCACCAGGAGTTTACTTTTTCATTTGACGTATCACTGGCGAAAGTGGTATAGAAATTCTGTGCATTGAATTTTCTGAAATCAGCAGCTGTACGAAAACTAACTGTCCAGTCTTTTTTTAATTTTTGAGAGAAAGCAATATTCGCAGTCGTCAAATGAAAGAAACCATCAGTTCCTCTTAACGCAGGACCATCTGCATTATTGGTAATTACCCCACCGGAGATGGTTGATTTTTTCTCAGACCAACGAAAATATGCATCAGCATTCAGCAAGCCATATTCACCAGTTACTATTCTTCCTTTTATAAGATTTTTATTGTGGGTTTTATTAGCAGTAAAAGTTTTAGTTATAATATGCACTACACCACCAACTGCTTCAGAACCATAGATAGCAGATGCTGCACCTTTTAATATTTCAATACGTTCAATTTCTGCTGGATTGATAGGAATATAGTTACTGAAATGACCTGTCAACGGGTCGTTCAACTTAACACCATCAATAATAACTAATACCTGTTGAAAAGTACCGCCCCTTATCGTTATATCGCTTTGCGAACCTTGTGGCCCTCTCTGCTGTACTTCAATACCAGGAAGATAACGGAGTAATTCATCTATTGAATGCACGGGCAGTAAAGCAATCGCATCTCCTTTTACCGATATAACATTTCTGCCACTTTCTTTTTGTTTTTGTGCTGTCAGGTTGGCGGTGATGGTTACATTTTCCATTTCCACATCAGGTTGTTGTGCGGATAGTGATAGACAAAAAGAGAATACAATAGTAAATAGCAATAACAGTTTGGCCTTGTTCATTTAAAATTATTTGGCAGCAAAAATAAGTAAGCGAATTTAGAAACATCTTTTATACCAGATGAATGACACGGAGTTGACAATTCATCAATATTGCTCGCTATCGTTTGGAAAATCTTTTGATTTTACATCACCGATGTATTGTTGCACTGCTTTTGTTGCTTGCTCAGCAATATTCAAATACTTCCTGAGAAATCGTGGTTTAAACTCTGTATTTATGCCAAGCATATCATGCATCACCAATACTTGTCCATCGCAATGAACGCCTGCTCCGATGCCTATTGTAGGAATGTGCAAACTTTCGGTAACTTCCTTTGCCAGCGAAGCAGGAATTTTTTCTAACACAATGGCAAAGCATCCTGCTTCCTGCAATAGCAAAGCGTCTTTTCTTAGCTTGTTTGCTTCCTGCTCTTCAGTGGCACGAACCACATAAGTTCCAAATTTATTAATGGATTGTGGTGTTAACCCCAGATGTCCCATTACTGGAATTCCAGCACTTACTATTTTTTTTACGGAGTCAATAACTTCTTCACCGCCTTCTAATTTCACCGTATTGGCACCGCTTTCCTTCATGATACTGATAGCTGAGGCTAAGGCAATATCAGAATTGGATTGATAATAGCCAAAGGGAATATCACAAACAATAAGGCTTCTTTCTCTTGCCCGTACAACACTTTGTGCATGGTATATCATTTGGTCAAGGGTAATGGGTAGAGTAGTAGTGTGGCCCGCCATAACATTACTTGCACTGTCGCCTACCAAAATAACATCAATACCTGCTGCATCAAAAATGGAGGCAAATGAAAAATCATATGCAGTTATCATTGCAATTTTTTCACCAGCCGCTTTCATTTTTTGCAACGTGTTAGTGGTAACTTTTTTTATCTCTTTAGTAGTGCTCATATTAAAATTTTCTCTATAAAGTACAGTTAGTTAATCAAATTTCAATCTCTTTCAATTTCACTTCTTCATATAAATTATGAATAAGTCCATCGGCAAGACCGATTTTTGGTACATAAATTTCCTCTGTATCTGCCCAACGCATTACATTGATATAAATGAGGAGT
>JANMFO010000419.1:0-2570 GCA_031374245.1 Chitinophagaceae bacterium
CAATCCTATCAACCTCGTTTATTACCTCGGTCGTGAACAATATGGTGAAGCACCGATTGTTTATGGACCACATTTCGCAGCCGATTACAAACCCGACTCTGACAGCCCTAACGGTATTTCGATGAAGAAGGGTGAAATGAAATACATTAAAGGGAAAGATAAATACATCCCAACAGGTACTGAAGATAAACCGGAGTATGAGAGTGAAGACATGCAATTATTCCCCCGTATCTGGGATTCAAGTAACGATCAATATCATGCAGACTTCTATGCTCAATGGCTTGGCTTGGGCAGAGATGAACAAACCGGAAAATATGATGCTCCTACTTATGGAGATAATATGAACTGGTTCTTCAGTTATCAATTGAGCCTTATGTACTGGCGGTATTTTATGTGGAATTTTTCGGGTAAACAAAATGATATACAAGGCCTCGGTAATAAAAGAGACGGCAACTGGATAAGTGGTATCTCTTTTATAGATAATAAACGTCTCGGCGACCAGAATCAAATACCCGATAGTATTAAAACTAATAAGGCACACAATACTCTATTTATGTTACCCTTTTTATTGGGTATCATCGGTTGTGTGTACCAGTTTTTAAGAAATAAAAAAGATTGGATTGTAAGTTTCCTCCTCTTCTTTATGACAGGTATTGCTGTAGTTCTTTATCTGAACCAACCGGGCAACCAGCCCCGTGAAAGGGACTATGCGTATGTAGGTTCATTCTATGCATTTGCCATCTGGATAGGTCTTGCAGTAGTTGCTTTTGTAAAACTGGCCCGTGAAAAAGCAGATAAGCTAACATTTCAAAATACATTGATATATGGAAGTGCATTAACGTTCTTTATTACCTTAATGAGCGGAGCAAACGATGTACTTAGTGATGCATTTATGGTATCTATTTATGTTACTGTTTTATATGCTGCCCTTACAACTGCTGTTACATTCCTTGTAAGAGCCATTTCGGGTGATGGTAAAAATGAAAGAATACTTAATCTCGCTACAACGGTATTATGTCTTGCTGTTCCCTTGTTAATGGCACAACAGGAATGGGACGATCATGACCGTAGCGGAAAAACAACAGCACCTGATACGGCAAAGGATTATTTAGAAAGCTGCGCTCCCAACGCCATCATCTTTACATTTGGCGATAATGATACATATCCACTGTGGTATGCACAGGAAGTAGAAGGTGTACGTCCTGATATCCGTGTTATCAATAACAGTTTACTGGGTATTGACTGGTATATTAACCAATTGCGTACAAAAGTAAACAATGCTGATTCGTTAGATGTGCTTTGGACCCCCGAACAGATAGAGGGACATAACAGAGAGTACCTTCGTTATCGTCCGCAGGGAGATAAAGAAACCTTTTATCCATTGCTGGATGTAATGAAAAACGTTTTGGGTAAAACGAATATAGATCCGGAAACAGGCCGTGATGTTGGCTTTGGAAGTTTCCCCGCATCCCGTTTCAGTGTGCCTGTAGATATTGATCTGGTTAGAAAGAACGGCACTGTAAATGCTACAGACAGTGTACTTTCAGAAATTCTTTTCGAAATACCTCAGGATAAACTGAATGGCGGCCTTATGCGCAGCGATCTGATGGTGCTGAATATTATAGCCTCCAATAACTGGAAGCGGCCTATTTATTTTACTGCAAATTTTGGAGAACTTGGTTTTTCACAATACTTACGAAAAGATGGACTGTCGTACCGTCTTGTGCCAGTTATTAATAAGTCCCCGCAGCAAAACTGGGTTACCGATCAAACACTCAGGCAGGTTCGTATGGGTGGTACACAAGTAAAGGATAATAATACCGATACGATGTACAATAACTTGTTGTCTAAATATGAATTTGGCGGTGCCAACAAAAAAGGAATTTATTTTGATGAAGAAAACCGCCGCCATATGCTTAATCTCCGTGCATTGTACAGCGAAGCTGCTGGTAACTTAGCCGACCTTGGCCGCAAAGAGGATGCTTTGAAATTATTGGATAAAGTTGAAAAAGGCATTCTTCCTGAAAACCTGCCGTATGGAATGGTAAGCCGCTATAACAGTCATAACCAAACAAGCATGTTATACCTTGAAGCTTGCTACAAAGCCGGTAAAATGGAAATGGCAGAAAAACTACGACTGGCAATAAGAAAAGATCTGGAACAGCAGAATAAATATTACAACTATATTAAAACAAGCAGACCTGAACTTTTTGGCCAGTTTGAAAACTCTGAAGCTCCTATTAATGAAGCGATGCTGATGGTGCTGGATGCTGTGGAAAGAAAATATGCTCCGCAAACTCAGACTAAGCCACCAACAACTGAAGGACCAACTACCATAAAGAATACCGTGAAACCTGACAGTGCAAATAAAACAGATAGCGGAAAAAACAAATAAGATTTTTTAATTAGTGAAAAACCTCCCGTAACTAACGGGAGGTTTTTTTCGTTTTAAACTTATCTGATTTTAAGTTGTTGTTAAGATGAATTGGCGGCAAGGTATTTGTCGTAAATTGTAATTCAATGAGAGGGTTCCATTTTACAAAATTTGATGCAGACAGTGAAGGCAAAAG
>JANMFO010000439.1:0-6310 GCA_031374245.1 Chitinophagaceae bacterium
TACGTAACTCCGGCTTCGTACGATGAGGCATCTGTTAAACCCAAATGGGATAGCGAAAAAAATGATTTTTTTACAGAATTAATTACAAAATATAATAGCATAACTGATTGGAATATAAGTTCAATAGAAACTGAATTTAAAAACCTGGCAACAGAAAAAAAAATTAAAGTTGGTGAGCTACAAATGATTTTGAGGGTAATGCTTGTTGGTACCAAAATGGGGTCCGGTGTTTTTGTTATAGCCGAAGCGATTGGTAACAGTGAAACAGTCAACAGGATAGAAAAAGCCAGGGCTTTTTTTTCGCAACATTAAACTAAATTTGGCCTTGATGGTCAAAACAAAAATTTCATCATGAAACAACTGCTCACTGCATTTATCGTAATCAGTTTCCTATCCTGCAATAAATCATCAACAGACCCTATAGTGCCCATACTTCCGGTTGTTGACAGTTTTACTGTAACTGTATACAATGGCTATGGTGCAGGAAAATATAAAATTGGCGATACGGTAGACATCTTCAGCGCTGCTATTGCCGATAACCAGCTATTTGATAAATGGAGCAGCAGCGAAACAGCTATTTTAAACGCATCAGAAGAATGGCATGCCTGGTTTATAATGCCCAACAGAAACGTTTCATTCACCGGCTCTTTAAAAACTATCACTCCGGTAGCTTTAATTTTTGAGCAGATAAGAGGTAGAGACAGGATGAAACCCGTGTATTCTTATTTCCCCGCCGGGCATAAGGGATTTGTTTACCTGTTGCATGGCACCGGGGGTAGTGCGCTAAGTACAGCAAGCAATTATGAGTTTAAACAATTATACAAAGAACTGATCAATGATAATTTTGGGGTGATCGTTACTGAAGCAGAAGAATCTACTACAGGAGTGGATGCCAATGGTGATGGAAAAATAAGATGGCTGGTATCGCCTGCTGATTCTGTTACCAATATTGATTATGCCAATATCAAGATCATTACCGATACTTTTTACAATCGTGGTGTTACCAGCCGAAGTAAGCTCCGTTATTCAGCCGGCATGAGTAATGGTGGCAATTTCTCTGCATCCCTTTCGACTATGTTTAGCTACAAAGCAGGTATCAGCTATTGCGCCCCTTCAGGTAATCCAATTGCAACAACTTCTAACATTCCCTTTCAGTTTTGCATGGCAAGATTTGATAATAACGAAAATGTAGGACCAACCGGAAATGCAAATGCACTCACCAACTCACAAACATTTACTAGCCGTGGCATTTGCAGCAAATATTATATGCAGGAACATTCCCCGCTTTATCCAGAACGATTTGCCAGAAAAGGTGATATTACAATAGCTAAATCAGCTTCGGTTTTTAATGAATTAAAAAGCAAAGGCTTTTTGAACAGTAAAAATTATTTTATTGGTTTTTCAGATGCGTTGACTACAGCGTACCAGGCAAACCCAACTTCGTTTCCGGAGTTAAACAGTTTAAATATTCTGCAAAGACTTACAGTGATTGAACAAATTGACCTCGCTATAGCTGACCACCAGATGTACAGTGATTATAACAGGGCTACATTGAAGTTTTTGAATACACAGTGCCTGTAATTAATCAATAATATTAATTTTTCATTCCATCTTACTATCTTAACAGCAAGATGAAAAGACAAGAAGCTTATTGGCCGCTGATTCTATTATTAGCCATTATCAAATTTGTACTTCCGCTTTTTCAACAGGATGCATTGTATGAGCTGCAGCGGGATGAATATTTATATTATCAGCAAGGGCTTCATTTTGATTTGGGTTATTTAGAAAATCCGCCTCTCCTTTCTTATCTCGGCATGATTTCGTCATGGTTTGGTGGCTCCGAAGCATGGATAAAATTGTGGCCTTGTTTATTTGGTGCGGCCACCGTAGTTGTTACCTGTTTAATTGCAGCAGAATTTGGAGGTAAATTATTTGCTCAGTTCATTGCAGGAATTAGTATTATTAGCGGAGCCTATATCCGGGTGCATTATTTATTTCAACCCAATTTTTTGGATATTTTTTTCTGGACACTGAGTATTTATTTTTTAATCCGGTTTATCAATTCCAAAAATCAAAATTTTATTTATTGGTTAGCTGTAAGTCTTGCATTGGGCTGGTGGGGAAAATATTCGGTGCTGTTCATGGCTATTGCTATTGTTATCGGCCTGTTGCTTTCATCCTACAGAACAATATTTGCAAAGAAAAAGATATGGCTGGCAGTTGCCTTATCATTACTGATTATTGCTCCTAATGTTTTATGGCAATACTGGCACAACTGGCCGCTTCTTCATCACATGCAGGAGTTGCAGGAAACACAATTAAAGCATAACAATAAGACAGATTTTTTAACAGACCAGGTAATGATGTTGCTACCGGTGACAGTAGTTTGGGTAGCTGGTTTGCTATGGGTACTTCGAAAAAAAGAATGGCGTATTATCGGCATTATCTATTTATCGGTTATTACCTTATTGATTTTGGGAAGTGGTAAAGGATATTATGCCCTCGGCGCTTACCCGATGCTGCTGGCTGCTGGTGGTGTAGTATGGGAAAATATTTCTGAAAAAAGAAAATGGATACGATATACTCTTGCCATATTAATTATCGGGTTAAACTACCTGATAATGCCAATGCTATTACCCGTCTGGAAACCAGAAAAGCTGGCGGCCTTTTATAAAAAAATAGGAATAGAACATAAGTGGGAGGATCAGAGAAGTCATCCGCTGCCACAGGATTTTGCAGATATGCTTGGTTGGAAAGAGATAACTGCAAAAACAGAGAAGTTCTATATTTCTTTACCCGATTCAGCAAAGGAAAAGACGGTTATTTATTGCCGCCATTACGGGTTGGCAGGTTCATTGAAATTTTATAGCAAGGATAAGCAGTTTAAAGAAAAAGTAATATCAGATAATGGATCTTTTCTTTTATGGATTCACGAAGAGATGAGATTTAAAAATCTTCTTTTCCTTGGTCATCGGATGCCGGATAAAGATGACGAGGTGTTTCAGCATTTTGAAAAAGTAACCGTGATTGACTCTGTTACCAATAAATACTCCCGTCAGTATGGAGATAAAATTATCTTCTTTGAAAACATTGATTCAACAGGTTTACAATTAGCTATTGATGGATTGAAAGAAATGAAAAAAGAATTTAACCGGTAATTGTACCTACCCCTGTTGCTGTATTAGTTGCATTACTTCAACGAAACTGCTTTTGCCTGATTCTTCAATTAGTAATCGATGTTCAGGTAACAGCTTAAATAAACCGGTTGTATTTTGATTTACTTGATCCGGGGTTCGTATTCCCGGAATAATAGTAGACACTTCCGGGTAACTGAGTATATAACTCATCGCCAGCTGCGTTTTTGAACAATTATAATTAGCATATAAATCCCAAACCGTTTGTAATGCTTTATTGGCTGCATCAATAACGGATGCTGTTAACCTGTTCTTCCGGTGATCATTATTTGAAAAAGATACACCATTATCAAACTTACCTGTCAATAATCCGAACTGCAAAGGCATTCTGGCGATAACACCAAACCCATTCACTGCAGCTTCCGGTAAAATATCCAGTGCTTTTTGGTTCAGCAGATTTAATACCAGTTGAAATCCATTCCCTGATTTTTTCTCCATTAGAAAAGATGCTTCCGGCACCGGGTCAAAAGTGTTTAATGATAACCCCCAGTAGCGGATTTTTCCTTGCTGCTGTAATAGTTGCATAGCCTCTATGCAATCGCCCTGTTGCAGATGCGATAATCTTGCTGTGTGCAACTGGTAATAATCAATCACATCTCTTTGCAGCCGCTGTAGACTTTCTTCACAAGCATTCAGGATATAATCTTTCGTATAATCAACTGTAAACTGATCGTTACGGGAAACGTTGCCCACTTTGGTTGCTATGATAACTTCCTTATTTTGCCCGATTGTTTCCCCGAGTAATTTTTCTGAATGGCCCAGGCCATAAATATCTGCCGTATCAAAAAAATTAATGCCTGCATCCAGCGATGCATGAATAGCTTGTGTTGAAACAGAATCATCCGAATCACCCCAACCAATAGAGGTAGTTCCAATCATAGCTCCGCCACCAATAGCCCAGGCACCAAATCCAATTTCACTTACCAGCAGGTCGGTATTTCCAAATTTTCTGTATTCCATCTTGTAATTTACGAAGCTGTTGCGTAAAGAAATGTATTTTTGAGTGTATAAGATTGCCAATATGAGCAGACCCCTCAGAGTATTAATTGCCAAAGTTGGACTGGATGGCCACGACCGTGGTGCCAAAGTTATTGCTACCGCCCTGCGGGATGCAGGTATGGAAGTTATTTATACCGGCCTTCGCCAAACCCCAGACATGGTGGTGAATGCGGCGTTACAGGAAGACGTTGATGCCATTGGCATCAGTATTCTCTCCGGTGCCCACATGACCGTCTTTCCAAAAGTAATCGCCCTGATGAAAGGAAAAGGAATGGATGATGTGCTCCTTACTGGTGGCGGCATTATTCCGGAAGATGATATGAAAACATTGCATGAAATGGGAGTTGGAAAATTATTTGCCCCCGGTACTCCTACTTCCGAAATCAGTGATTATATTACAGGCTGGGTGAAAGAGCATCGGAGTTTTTAAATCCTCAGTACCTCTTACGATTGCTTCCTTAAAACTTAATTTTCTGATTATTTCTTTCATTTGTCTGTCATTTATTTGATTTCAGACAAATGGAATTAGCCATAAATAAATATTCCGGTTTATAACAGGGATTGTTATGGCTCATTTCGTAAATTCATTTGCGTATGGATGGACATTCTTTATTAGCCAATTATCATGAGCAGCCCCGTGTGTGGGATGAGATGTTTACCTCAGGAGGCATTCGTCCCCCCTATCAGAATTTTGTGTCGGCGATCCAGAATTTATCTGCCGATGAAATGACGCATAAAGATGAACTGGCAAAGAAATTATTCATGAGCCAGGGCATCACCTTCACCGTTTACAGCAGTGGTGAGGGGATTGAAAAAATATTTCCATTCGATATTATTCCCCGCATTCTTGAAGCAGCTGAATGGAAACATATTGAAGCTGGTATTAAACAGCGGCTGAAGGCACTTAATATTTTTCTAAAAGATATTTACAACCAGCAGTTCATAATTAAAGATGGCATTGTGCCGGCTAAGTTAATTTACTCCTGTCCCAACTTTGTGCGGCAAATGGTAAATGTGAATGTGCCTTTCGATATTTATACACATATATCAGGTATTGATCTTATCCGTGACCATGACGGCACTTACTATGTGCTGGAAGATAATTTGCGTACACCTTCCGGCGTATCCTATATGCTGGAGAACCGCAGCATTACTTACCGCATCTTTCCTGATTTGTTGCCGAAGAATAATGTACGTTCAGTAAAAGACTATCCGGATCTTCTGTTAAAAAATCTTGTTGCAATAGCTAATCGCCAAAATAGTTCCCCTACTGTTGTATTGCTTACTCCCGGTATTTATAACTCTGCTTATTTTGAGCACACCACCTTAGCCCGGTTAATGGGAATTGAATTGGTAGAAGGAAGTGACCTGGTGGTTGACAATCATAAAGTGTATATGAAAACAACTACCGGGCTAAAGCAGGTAGATGTTATTTACCGCAGAGTGGATGATGATTTTATTGACCCGTTAGTGTTCCGTGGAGACAGTATGCTTGGTGTACCCGGGATATATGGTGCTTATCGAACCGGACATGTAGCAATAGTAAATGCCATGGGGAATGGTGTGGCTGATGATAAAGCGGTGTATTCTTATGTGCCGGCGATGATAAGATATTACCTGAACGAAGAACCGATTCTTAAAAATGTTCCCACTTATCAATTAGGACAACCCGAAAACAGAAAATTGGTTTTTGAGAACATGGATAAGATGGTGATTAAAAAAACAAACGAGTCCGGTGGATATGGTATGCTGATTGGCAGTGCAGCCACCGAAAAACAAATGGAAGAATTTAAAATTGCGATTGAAGAAGATCCCAGAAGTTTTATAGCACAACCAATCATAAGCTTATCATCAGCACCGTGTTATATAAATGGGGTGTTGCAACCAAGACGGGTTGATTTAAGGCCTTATGCTTTATATGGCCCGGATGGTATTGATATAGTTCCCGGTGGATTGACAAGGGTGGCATTAACAGAAGGTTCCTTAGTCGTTAATTCATCACAGGGTGGTGGCAGTAAGGATACATGGGTGATTGACTAAGAGCAAAGAAAAAAAAAGTTACAAGTTGCAAGTTGCCGGTTACATGTAAGGCACACCGCATAATTAAACCTGAAACC
>JANMFO010000035.1:0-33050 GCA_031374245.1 Chitinophagaceae bacterium
AAATGTGCAACACCTGAATAGCTTAGGTAATCATTCAATGCAGCATCAAAATGAAGGCCTTTGTCGAAAATCATACCGTAAAACATACTGTCAATCAGATTACCCAATGCTCCGGCATAGATTAAAGCTGCACAAACTATAAACCCTTTTTTGTATTGTTGCTTTACAATTCTTCCCAGGTACCAGGTACCAAATATTACAGCTGCCAGGCGGAACAGTGTCAATATCATTTTGCCAGTCTCATTGCCAAATTTCCAACCCCAGGCCATCCCGGGGTTTTCAATAAAATGCAGGCGGAACCAATCCATACCACCAACCCTCATCACTTCACCCGTTGGGTGACTGGTTTTAATCCAAATCTTCAATGCCTGATCTACAATGATTATGGCCGCAATAATAAAAGCGACATGCCTGATTTTCAGTGTCTTCATAATTTGACAAATATACGGCTTTAGACTTTTTAGCTTTTAGTAGTGCTGTTAAATGTTATTCCTCATAATATACCCTTTTAACCCGTTGAGAAACACTGGTCATTATCTCATAAGGTATCGTGTTAGCCCATTCGGCCACCCGTTGCACCGGTAATTGATTCCCAAAAACAACTACATCATCTCCTTCCTGCACACCCGGAATATCGGTTACATCTATCATAATCATATCCATACAAACCGTTCCTATAACGGGAGCCAATTTTCCTTTTATCCATATTTTTCCAATACCATTTCCCAATCTTCGTGGATAACCGTCCGCATAACCAATCCGAATTGTAGCAATAATTGAATCCCTTTTTACAATTCCCTTTCGGTTATAACTAACCGACTCACCGGGTTTCAACTTTTTCAATTGTGCTACAGTCGACTTAAGTGTTGCTACTGTCTGCAAATTCAATTGGTGAGAATCAGCACTATCCACTCCATACAATCCAATTCCCAACCGCACCATATCCATTTGCAGTTGAGGATGCCGGATAGCGGCAGCAGAATTAGCAATATGCTTGATGAAAGAATATCCAAGTTTGCTCTGTAGTTCGTTAGCCGCTTTTTTAAATTTCTTTGCCTGTTCTTCTGTAAAACTATCTTGTTCTTTTTCTTCACTACCAGCCAGGTGAGAAAAACAACTCTGTATTTTAAAAGAAGGAGTTGATAGCAAAGCATTACCGAGCAACTCAATATCGTTGACTGAGAATCCAAGCCGGTTCATTCCTGTTTCTATTTCAATATGCACAGGATATTGTTGTAAACCTTCGGCTTTCAAAAACAAATCGAAAGAATGTAATAATTCTAAAGAATATAACTCCGGCTCAAGATTATTTTCAACAATTGCTTCAAAGGCATTTGCTTCAGGGTTCATCACCATTAGTGGGAGGCTGATACCAGCCTTTCGTAACTCCACTCCTTCATCAGCATAGGCCACTCCCAGGTAATCCACCTTATGGTATTGCAACACACCGGCTATTTCAGCTCCACCACTGCCATAGGCAAATGCTTTTACCATCGCCATTATTTTGGTAGTGGGATTTAATAATTGCTGGTATTCTTTCAGATTGTGAGCAAGTGCATTCAGGTTTATTTCCAATACTGTCTGATGTACTTTTTGCTCCAGTAATTGAATAATTTTTTCAAACTCAAAAACCCTTGCGCCTTTTATTAAAACCGTTTCTTCTTTAAACAGTGAAAAACGGTAATGCTGTATAAACGATTCTGTAGTTGGAAAATACTCTTGCAGTACAGCTGAGCTAGCAAAAGCTTTTGGAAGAAATTTTGAAATCTTTTCCCCTATACCAATAATTTTATTAATTGCATGATTTTGAATTGTAATTGCAATTTGCTTGTACAATTCATCATCAGCTAATCCGCTTTGCAAAAAATCAGAAAGAACTACCGCCTTTTTTGTTCCTGCACTTTGGTTATCCAGAAAGTTCAAAGCAATATTCAGCGAACTTAAATCAGCACTGTAGCTGTCATTTATTACTGAACAGTTATTAATTCCTTTTTTCAATTCCAACCGCATATTAATCGGCTGTAATTGTTTCATCCGGGATGTAATTACTTCATACGGTAAATGCAGGAATAACAATATCTGCCAGCAGGTAACTGCATTCTGAACAGCGGCATCATCTGTAAAAGGAATTTCAATGGTGATTGTATCAGTATTATACTTGTCTATCCTGGCAGAAATAACAGTACTTGCTGATTTCTTATCAATTTCAATAATAGTAAGCGGCTTCGGAACGATTGCGTTTCTGAAAAGTATTTTCTTTTCTTCCGTTTTCTGTTTCTCATTTTTAAACCCTTCGCTATGAGCTTCACCTATATTCGTTAATACACCAATGGTTGGCTGAATAATTTTTTCCAGCTTTTCCATTTCTCCCGGCTTCGAAATGCCAGCTTCAAATATGGCTAATGTATTGTATTCATTCATTTGCCAAACACTCAATGGCACACCTATTTGTGAGTTATAACTTTTGGGACTGCGGACAATATTAAAATCTTCATGCAGCAATTGATACAACCATTCTTTTACAATTGTTTTCCCATTGCTTCCAGTAATGCCAATAACGGGTATATTGAATTGTTTTCTGTGATGAGTAGCTAATTGCTGCAATGCAGACAATGTGTCTTTTACCAATAGAAATGCTGCTTCAGGAAAAACAGCAATATCAATAGCCTCACTTATTATAAATGCTCTTACTCCTTTTTTATACAGTTCAGGTATAAACTGATGCCCATCCCGCCGTGAGCCTTTTAATGCAAAAAATAATGAAGTAGCAGGAGCATACCCCCTGCGGCTATCCAGCAAAAGATGCTCAATCGTTAAATCATTTTTAAACGTTGAGGATGCACCTATTATATTGGTAATATGATTTAACTGGTAGTTCAATTTGTAGTATGACTATGTGAAAGTTTAAATACTATCGTCTGTTACATCTGCCGGTTCGCCTTTCTTTTGCATGAAAATAGAATAGAAAACAGAACCCGAAATACAAACTAAAATAACTCCCAATGAAATAAACACTTGTATATTCTTATCTATCCATTCATTTACCCAATGTTCTGCCAGCATTTTTAAGCCGATAAAAACAAGTACAATGGCAATGCCTTGTTGTAAATAGTCAAATTTGCTGACAGCACCCCGCAACAAAAAGAAAAGAGAACGAAGACCTAATACTGCAAAGATATTGGAGGTATAAATTACCAGCTTATCTCTTGAAATACCCATAACTGCAGGAATAGAATCAAGAGCAAATACCAAATCAATAGCAGCCAGCATGATTACGACAACAAACAAAGTGGTATAAAATTTCTTGCCATTCTCCCTTACCACATACTTCCCATTTCCATCATGCGGAACAAGTGGCAGGATTTTTTTCATCCACCTGTATATTTTACTTTCTTGTGGGTCAAACTCTTCATCGTCACTTGCCGTAAACATTTTATAACCGGTATAAACAAGAAAAACACCGAAAATATATAGTATCCAGGAGAATTTATCTACCAATGCCACACCAACAGTTATAAAAATAATCCTGAAAAGAATAGCCATCAATATACCTATCAGCAATACTCTTCCATAATGTTTTTCTTTTACAGAGAAAGCAGAAAAAATCAGGATAAAAACAAAAATATTATCAATACTCAGGCTCCATTCCATAAGGTAGGCACTAAGATATTCCAATGCAAGCCCTTGCCCTTTCTCTATCCACATAAAAACAAAGAAAGCTAATGCAAGGCCTACCCAGAAAAATGTCTGGTAGAGAGCCTGACGGATAGTAATTTTCTGATCTTTTTTGCTCATCAGGCCAAGATCGAATACCAGTGCCAGCACTAACACAATTCCAAAAACCAAATATGTAACCTGATCGGTAGTCATTAAAATAATTTAAAATTAAAATCGAAACCCTGATAGCTATTACACCTCTTAAGCTGCATACTTTCTTTTACGGATTTGCTGATATAGAAAACCAAATAGTATAACCAAAAGAACTGGCAAAGCAATATTAATAAGTTGCCAGGTGGTTTTTTGTTCTTTTACTTTTTGAGAATCCAATAAACGAAGAACGATGTCTTTATTTCTTGTTTCAATGATACCTGGCTTATTAACCAGATATTCAAGACAATTCAATAAGAAATCTTTATTAGCAAATTGGCGGTCATATTGAGACCCTGCAGTATACAAATTTGTTCCTAAAGGTAACGGGCCTTTTTGTGGAGAGACATCATTCAAAACTATATCTCCGTCTGCTACAACAATCATCTTATTTACATCCTTGTTTATATCTACAAAAGGACTTCCGCTTGCGTTGAGACTATCAATTTGCGATTTTGAAATTCTGTTTCTAAATATAGATGTAAACTTACCTTCCAGCAGTATTGCAACTGGAATATTACTCTTATTAAACTTAGCATCTTCTGGTTCATTTTTATTTTCATTCAGACTTATTAATGCAGGAGTGCTTATAGTTCTGGAATTCGGAGAAGAAGATAGCAATACTGTTTTCTTAATGCCCGGAGTCGTTATTGTATCTATTGAATTTACAAATCTTCCTATTACTAAACCACTATTTTTAGTGATTGGGTTATTACTACTAGAACCAAACAAAGGGTAATAATTCCATTTCAAAAATTCATACTGCGGATTTTCAGCATTTCCACCTATTCCAAAAGGCATATAATCACAGTCCAAACTCATCACTAAGTCTGTATTAATACGGACACCATATTTAAATAGCTGGTCAGTGAGGTTTAAGTTTCTATCATAAGCGATTGTTTCCGCTTTGAATCTAAGACTATCCTGCTCGGCAATTAAATTATCAATAAATAGAATCACCCTGCCTCCTCTCATTACAAATTGATCTAGTTTCAGTTTTTCTTCATCAGTAAATTGCAGGGAAGGTTTAACACTAAGAAAAATATCGATTTTGCCGGGATCGTTAACATCTGTTGAAATCCTACTATGTTTATTTAGGTCAAAAATACCAAGCTGATAACTTTTGCTTAATGCATCCTGAATACCATAGGTTCTCGCATCACTAGGTTCACCATTACCAACCGAATATGCAACATGTGGTTTTTCTGTATTAATAAGGCCATCAAATGTTTTAACAAATTGATATTCCAGTAATGCCTCAGCACTATTAATAATTTTTTCTGGTGATTCGTTATTCGAAAATGATACAGAAGGCACTGTAAATAATGTAATCAGCTCCTGCTTTCCTTTATAATTCATTACAGCAAAAGGGTAAGCCAAACTACTGCTTTCGCCGGTTTTCACTTGTGCCTTTAAATTGATAGGAAATGCACCCATTCTTTCTAAGGTATCTGCATATTTCATTCCTTTTACTCCCGGAAATTCATCCTCTGGTGAAATAAAAGTATAACTGAGTTTGGAGCTATTTGACTCCTTCAATAATTTTAAAAAATCGCCAACACTATTAGTTAGCTTTCGAAACTTTGATGGAAACTCTCCTTTCAGGAATACATCTATCTGTACCTCTTCATCCAGATTCGTCAACAGGTCTTTTGTCGCTTTGCTGAGTGTGTATCTTTTTTCTTTAGTAAGGTCGAGCCGTGCATGAAAAACAGAGGCAAGATAGTTAATGCCAAACAAAACTACCAGCAGCGGCAGCCACCAAAGTTTTGAAGCAAAAATTTTGTCAATCCATTTTTTCATCTTACCGTTTTAAGAGGTTTCGGTTGGTAATGGTAAAAAACAGGAATATAACGCTGAGAAAATAAACAATATTCCGGGTATCAATCAATCCACGGCTGATGCTGCTGTAATGAAAATCAATGCCAATCATCTCGACATAATAATCCGGACCGTTACTTAATGCAGGCAGCTTACTGATAGCGCTAAACCCGTAATACAACAATGCACAGCCAATCAAACTGATGATAAATGCCACTACTGCATTATTAGTAAAGCTGCTGCAACAAATACTGATAGCCGTAAAAACAGCCGCCAGGAAAAACAAACCGATATAAGAACCGATAGTAGCCCCCATATCAAGCCCTTCGTTGGAAGATAGTTTTTGAATAGAAAGTATATAAATGATGGTAGGCAATAAAGCGATAATAACAACAATGAAACTTCCGAGGTATTTACCGGCAATGATTTGCCCCCGGCTGAGTGGACGGGTCTGCAGTATCTCATAGGTACCTGTCTTAAACTCTTCAGCAAAGCTGCGCATGGTTATAGCAGGTATCAGCAATAATAAAATCCAGGGAGCCAGTTGAAAGAACCGGTCTAATGTAGCATAACCAAAGTCGAAAATATTATCGTCGAAAACGAATAAGGCCAAGCCGTTCACTAACAGAAAAACGATAATGGCAATATAGCCTGTAAGGCTGCTGAAAAACTGGCGAAGTTCCTTTTTACAAACTGACCACATAAAGTGCTGCAAAATAAGTAATAAAAGGCACAAGCATAAAGCCACAAGGAACAAGGGTGTCAGAAAGCTGAAATATTTTCCTTATTTGCCGGGGTTACACTTTTTAGTGCCTCTGCTTTTATAAAAAACTCCTTTCATTTTGAATGAAAGGAGCTCCATAAATTATTCAGATTTATATTTTTTAGACAGCAAAACTTTCACCACAACCGCAGGTCCTGCTGGCATTGGGATTGCTGAAGTAAAATCCTTTACCATTCAACCCGTCTGAGAAATCCAATGTGGTATTAACGAGGTAAAGAAAACTCTTCAAGTCAGTTACCACTTTTATCCCGTTATCTTCAAATACCTGATCCATTGGTTTGGATTCATTATCAAAATCCAGTTTGTAACTAAGCCCGGAACATCCGCCACCTACTACCCCTACACGAAGGAAATAAGATGGATCTCCACCAACACCTGCATCTGCCATCAATTGGCCTACTTTAGCTTTTGCCTTGTCGCTTATATAAATTGCGTTTGCTAATTCTACACTCATAATTTAATCCCAGCTTTGAGTTATACGCTTCGGGTTTCGAGATCGGACCCTTAATATAAGTCTCGCTACTCGTAACTCACGGCTCGTAACTTCTCTTCTTAATGAATTACACTTTCTTCAAACTTCAACTCAGGTAAACCATTTTTTACACGGTAATCATTCACCGCTGCTTTAATCGCATCTTCTGCCAATACAGAACAGTGAATTTTTACCGGCGGAAGATTCAGTTCTTCCACAATAGTCATGTTATCAATCTTCATGGCTTCGTCTACTGATTTGCCTTTCAGCCATTCTGTAGCCAAAGAAGAAGATGCAATAGCAGAACCACAACCAAAGGTTTTGAATTTGGCATCGGTAATTAAACCTGTTGCATCATCCACTTGAATTTGCAGGCGCATAACGTCGCCACACTCAGGTGCGCCAACAAGACCGGTACCTACATTTGATTTACTTTTATCCAGCGTTCCAACATTTTTTGGATTCTGATAATGGTCGATTACTTTTTCTGAATATGCCATTTTCTAAAGTTTTAAGTTTTAAGTAAAAAGTGATAAGTTTTCGTTGCAAGTATTCTTTAATACTTACAACTTATAACTTTAATGGTGTGCCCACTCTATCGTACTCATATCAATTCCTTCCTTGTACATTTCCCATAAAGGACTCATCTCCCTTAATTTATTCACAGTATTCGTTACTTGTTCAATCGTGTAATCAATCTGGTCCTCTGTAGTAAACCTTCCTAAACCAAAACGAAGTGAACTATGTGCCAAATCATCACCCAGGCCTAAAGCTTTTAAAACATACGAAGGCTCCAGCGATGCTGATGTGCAAGCAGAGCCAGATGACACTGCAATATTTTTATTAAAGCCCATCATCAATCCTTCTCCTTCCACATATTTGAAAGAGATATTGGTTACATGCGGCAGTTTATGATTGATATCTCCATTCAGATATGACTCTTCTACTTTCAATAGTTCGTTCTGTAGTTTATCTCTTAGCTTACTCACTCTTGCTGTTTCTTCTTCCATTTCAGTCAGGCATATTTCGCAAGCCTTACCAAAACCAACGATACCGGGTACATTCAATGTACCACTTCTCATTCCTCTTTCATGGCCACCGCCATCCATCTGTGCCGTTACTTTTACACGGGGATTTTTTCTGCGAACATACAATGCACCAACTCCTTTAGGACCGTACATTTTATGTGCCGTAAAAGCCATCAGGTCAATGCCGTCTTTATTTACATCCACTGGTACCTTACCAACTGCCTGCACTGCATCACTAAACACTAATACCCCATGTTTCTTAGCGATAGCACTTATTTCTTTCATCGGCATCACCGTACCAATTTCATTATTGGCATACATGATAGCGATTAAGATGGTCGTTGGTTTGATAGCAGCTTCCAGTTCCACCAAATCAATAAGGCCATTATCCTGTACTTTCAGATACGTTACTTCTCCCCCTTCTTTCTCAATATGCTTACAGGTATCCAACACAGCTTTGTGTTCAATATTGCAGGTGATAATATGATTGCCTTTGCTGGCATACATTTCAAATACACCTTTTATGGCCAGGTTATCTGCTTCAGTAGCACCTGAAGTAAAGATGATTTCTTTCGGATCAGCACCAATCAGTTTGGCCACCTGCTCACGGGCATAATCAACTGCTTCTTCAGCCTGCCAGCCAAAAGGATGGTTACGGCTAGCCGCATTACCAAATGCGTTGGTAAAATAAGGTACCATCGCATCAACTACTCTTGGGTCGCAAGGGGTAGTAGCATTATGGTCAAGGTAAATAGGAAAATTCAACATAATTTGAAAGTTGTTCGTTTTTGTTTCTTAAACACAAAATTAGCCCAAAAGGTTCTAAACGAAAGGGGTAATTTCGTTCTGTTAACCGATTTTACCGAAATCGCAAGCCCCATTTCAAAGCCATTTCATGCAAAAAATTGAGCATATCGGCATAGCCGTAAAAAGTCTGGCAAGTTCAGTGCCTTTGTTTGAAAAACTGCTGAATAGTCAGTGCTACAAGACAGAACAGGTTGAAACTGAGAAAGTGAACACCGCATTTTTCAAAACCGGCGAAACCAAGATAGAACTATTGGAAAGTACCGATCCGGACGGGGTTATAGCCCGGTTTATTGCTAAAAAAGGTGAGGGCCTGCACCACATGGCATTTGAAGTAGCCGATATAGAAGCTGAAATGAAACGATTAAAAAATGAAGGATTTGTACTACTGAATGAAACTCCAAAGACCGGAGCCGATAATAAACTGGTTTGCTTTCTTCACCCCAAAACTACAAACGGAGTGTTGATAGAGTTGTGTATGGAGCAAAAATAATATTAGTCTTTATTCAACTCATTCACCTTTTTCTGCATGGTGTTCTCCATAAGCTTCATGTTGTTTTTATTGGCAAATTCTGATTGAGCATTATGAAAAGCTTTGTCCAATTTTTCTTCTTCCTTGCTTATATCTTCAACAATGCTATTCACTTTTGCAGCCCCTTCTTCTTTTATGCTTTCACCATTTTTATTCAGGCTGATGATCTGTTTATAATCATCTTCAAATACTTTTTTGTAAAAACCAAATGTACGTACTGCTGCATCTCTCAACGATGAATCTCCTTTATATGGAGGCATTCCTTTTATTTCTTTTATCATAGTTGACGTTTCAATAACATACCCGTCCAGCATTTTTTCCGCTGAATCCAGGTTGACCTGAGATGCTTTACTAAAATCTACAATGTTTTTCATCAGGGTAGTTTGGCGGCCAACAATGTAATCGTTGTACTGCACAGGCGATTTATAAGTTACACCATTAGTTCCTTTTACGGATTGTTTACAGGCGATAAAACCTGCAGCCATTACCAGGAAAAAAAAGATTCTTTTCATATTATTTACCTTTTAAAAAAATAAATGATCATTTTTATTATGCCTTTGTTTCATCAGCAATAGAATCTGCATTCACTATACCCAGTTTTTCTACAGCTACCTGTGCTGCTATTTGTGAAGCATCTTTCTTATTAAATGCTTTGCCTTCGGCAATATTTCGCCCATCCAATACAGCGGCTACGGTAAAAAGCCGGCGGCCATTTTCCAGTTTTTCGTTCATGGTTTCAAACTCCAGTATTTTACCATTTTTATTAGCCCATCCGTAGAGTTTGTTTTTATGATTGATTTCAAGGTTCTCCAAATCATCCATAAACATATGTGGTTGAATAATGGATTCCAGTACCCACTTAGATGCTTTTTTATAACCCAAATCAAGGTAAATCGCCCCTACAAGGGCTTCCAGTGTATTCCCAAATATCTGGCTCACTTTTAATGAGCCGTCCAGTTTATTAAACAACGTTATTTTTTTGAGGCCCATGCGTACAGCAATATCATTCAGTTGCTGCCGGTTCACCATCTTGCTCCGCATTTCTGTCAGAAAGCCTTCTTCTTTATAAGGATAACGTTTGAAAAGATAATCGGCGATTAATGCACTTAATACCGCATCACCCAGATACTCCAACCGTTCATTATTTTCATCGGCACCTTCTCTTATTGAACGGTGTGTAAGGGCGGTTTTATACAAAGAGACATTGCCAGGTTTGAAACCCAGCAAATTCTTAAGTTCTTTTTTAAAAGAGGAACCGTCGTGTTTGGTAAAAAATTTTTTGAAAAAATCCACAGGCGTTAAGCTACGAAGAAAAGTTTAAAAATTTATTTGTTTCAGGTTCTTCAAAATTATAAACACCTTTTTTATTGGAGATATGTATTAACCCGAAACGCTAAACCCCAAACTTCTTAACTATTACACAAGCATTATGTCCGCCAAAGCCAAACGTGTTGCTCAGTGCGGCTCTTACAGTACGTTGCTGTGCTTTATTAAAAGTAAAATTCAATTTTGGATCCAACTCGGGATCATCGGTGAAGTGATTAATAGTAGGCGGAATGATATCATGCATAACCGCTTTTATGCTGGCGATTGCTTCTATTACCCCGGCAGCTCCAAGACAGTGTCCGGTCATAGATTTAGTGGCACTGATATTAAGTTTGTACGCATATTCTCCAAATACATGTGTGATGGCTTTTACTTCAGCCCCATCACCTATCGGTGTAGATGTGCCGTGTGTATTGATATAATCAATTTCATCAGGCTGCATGTTGGCATCATCCAATGCTGCCAGCATCACATTTCTGGCTCCTAATCCTTCAGGATGCGGGGCAGTAATATGATGCGCATCAGCCGTGGCACCACAGCCAGCTATTTCACAATAAATTCTGGCTCCTCTTGCTTTAGCATGTTCCAGTTCTTCTAATACCACAATTCCTGATGCTTCACCCATTACAAAACCATCCCTGTCTTTGTCATAAGGGCGGCTGGCTGTTTTAGGATCATCATTTCTTTCACTCATGGCCTTCATAGCATTAAAACCACCTACACCAGCTTCGCTGATCACCGCTTCACTACCCCCGGATAATATAATGTCTGCTTTGCCTAAACGAATCAGATTAAAAGCATCCATAATAGCATTGGTACTGCTGGCACAGGCACTAACTACTGCAAAGTTTGGACCTCTGAGATTGTGCCGCATACTGATTTGCCCGGCAGCTATATCCAAAATCATTTTGGGAATAAAGAAAGGATTGAAACGGGGTGTTCCATCTCCTTTTGCAAATTCCATTACTTCATTTTGAAACGTAATCAAACCACCAATACCACTCCCAAACACTACACCTATTCTATCAGGATTAATATTTTCTTTATTCAAACCAGCATCTGTCATTGCCTGATCGCTTACAAATAATGCAAACTGGGTGAAGCGATCAATTTTTCTTGCTTCTTTCCGATCCAGAAATGCAACGGGGTCAAAGCCTTTTACTTCACAGGCAAATTTTGTCCGGAACTTAGAAGCATCGAACAATGTGATCATATCAGCTCCGGGTACACCATTAATCAATCCATTCCAGTAATCAGGAATATTATTGCCTAATGGAGTAAGAGCTCCCATACCTGTAACGACTACCCGTTTTAATTCCATAAGCGTTAAGATAAATTAGTTTAAAGAAATAAACAACGGTATTTTCTGAAATTACGTTGTAAGAAGTAAAAACCGCCTTCTCTGTCAATAACAGCGAGAAGGCGGAGTTAATTTATTTCTGCCTGGCCTGCAGGCAGGCATTCCAATTTTTTATTTCCAGTGCATAAATCAGAGCTGTGGAAATCTCTATATACTATTTGGCATGCTCTTCCAGGTAAGTAACAGCCTGACCAACTGTAGTAATGGTCTCTGCCTGCTCATCCGGAATAGAAATATTAAATTCTTTTTCAAATTCCATAATAAGCTCTACTGTGTCTAATGAATCGGCACCGAGGTCGTTGGTGAAAGAAGCTTCGTTTGTTACTTCTGCTTCGTCAACACCTAACTTGTCAACGATAATTTTTTTAACTTTTAATGCAATGTCTGACATTTCTTGAAGTTTTGTTTGTTGGGTGCAAAAATATACTTTTTGAATTAATCAGCATCGGAAAGCTTGTTTTTTCCGATTTTAATCCAAATGGCTGAAATATAAGACATAGCAAAGACAAAGTAGAACCTTTCGCAACTAAATTAGAGTACAAACGATTGCAATATTCCAGGTTTTTTTTGTAATTTGAAGTTCTCTCCAATTTAATTACTTAGTAATGGCATTGAAAATTCTGGATCACGGCAGTCATGAATACAGGCAGATGGTAAAACTGCGGGATGATGTGCTGCGCAAACCACTTGGACTTGGCTTTACACCTCAAGAGCTGGAAGAAGAAAAAGACAATATGCTTATTGCCGCTTTTGAAGAAGAAGACATAT
Source organism: Chitinophagaceae bacterium (assembly GCA_031374245.1). Classification (GTDB taxonomy): domain Bacteria; phylum Bacteroidota; class Bacteroidia; order Chitinophagales; family Chitinophagaceae; genus JJ008. Next base: position 12,763 of record JANMFO010000035.1, read on the forward strand.
TAGGTTGCTGCATGCTGGTAGAAGAAAATCCACAAACTGTTCGTTTACGCCAAATGGCTGTACTAAATGACCTTCAGGGAAAAGGTATTGGGAGAGCACTGATGAATTTTGCGGAAAATATTGCCCGGGACCAGGGATATAAAATTCTAGCCATGCATGCCCGTAAAAATGCACTCGGGTTTTATGAAAAAATGGGGTATAAAGTAGCTGGTGATGAATTTCTGGAAGTTACTATTCCACATTATTTAATGGAGAAACAGCTATAAAGCACTTTGAAGTGTATTTAGTTCGGATACTTCTCTTTTTTAATCAACCTTTTTTCACTTTGCTTTTTATCAGCTGTCTTAGTTCAAAGACTTTATCTTTATCCGCACATCCACTTTTGGGCACTAATAAAAAAGAACGGCTGTCAAAATAGAGATGAAAGAAATGCGGACTCTCCAGAAATGATTTTAATGCGTTCCATTCCCATGATTTTGATCCCCGTTCATGCTCAAGGGAAAAACCGGTATCATTAAAACTCATGCTGAAATTATGTTTGAAGGTTACCGCCTTTCTGTATACTATGCCGGGAAGAATAAACCAAAAACTTACCATCAGCACTATCCATAAAAACGAACCTACAAGGAAGGCCATCGGAGTTATTTTATGTATTGCATAAAGTATTATAGATCCTATTGCGAATACGTTTACCATTATCAGCATAATCCGTATTTCAGGCCGGCTGATAAAATGATAACGCAATGCCTGTAATACCTTTTCTTTTTCGTATCCAAAATAAATAGTCATATACTATATCCTGTTATTTTCTATCAGTCAAATTAATTCTATAAACTTTATTGCATTTTATCCGTTGCATCAGGTTCCGTGTAGGGACACCCTATTTTTGCTATCTTCCATTTCCCTTTCTCCTTTTTCATACCAAAACACATCACGACTGTTTCAACCTTGGTATCGCCATTCATATAGTATCCCAGTACATCCACAGTTGCGTCATTACCTTTTACAGTAGTAATCCATTGCTTCGATTTTTTTAATTCATCTACCAGCGATTGCGGTTCTTCCTGGCTGTTGGTGTACCAATCATAATCAAATCCATAAGGTATTTCATCTTCCGGTGTTTCTTTAAAAACAGAATCGCATTCTTTTAAAAAAATTCTTTGATTTTTTATGTACTCTTCGCCAATATTCGGCACAGAAGTGCGGAGATAACCGAAATATCGTTCAACTTCTTTCCAATTGATTTTATAGGGCGGCCCTTCTTTTGTTTTTACACCGGTGTACAATGTAAAACCCTGAAGTTTTGCGTAATTCTTATTGTACCAATTATAAAAAGTAATTACTGAATTTTTGATTTGCGCTGAATCACTATTAATTGTTTTCACCGGCTGTGCTGTCGCACCCAATACCATGAAAAGTGCAGAAAATAAAAAAGAAAAGGCTTTCATAATTTTTACTTTACGGTGTTTTCAAATCTTTTTCTGTTATACTCCACTCTCCCAGTTTATCTCCTTTAATACCAAAGAACCCCACTGTCATCTTCCTGTTGCCCCTGTTACCGCTGAAAGAGAATTTTCCATAGTTCTGCTTTTCATCAATGCCTAATACCCGGTAAGGATTATTTTTTTCAGCACCAGCAAAACTATGTGTACCGGATGTAAGTGGTGACACTGTAATATCATACAATGGGTAAGTACCCGGTCTGTCTACTTTTATTATTTCGCTGTGGTGCCGGTCGCCGGTAAGAAAAACAACACCGTTGATTTTATACTCCTTAATAAAATTCATCAGTTCATCATACTCCGCAGGAAAATCCCACCAGGTATCATAAGGAGAAACGGGGTTCAATACCTGGCTGCCAACGGCAACTATTTTAAAAGTAGCACTACTGTAAAGCAGCGAATTTTTCAACCATTCCATTTGCTGCGCACCGAGCATTTCTTTTTTGGGATTGGGCTTTCTCCCAGGGAGTCCTTCCGGACCGTCAACTGAGTCTTTTATTCTGTCGGCACTGCGCCACCAACGATCATCTGTCATAAAAATATCAGCATCACCCCAACTATTCATTGTATAAATTCCCTGTCCATTTTCGCCATAAGAAGGATTGTTCCAGTATTTTCTCCAGATATCCTTGCTGGTTTCTTTTAAAATATAATTTTTACCAATATCATTGGGCCCATAATCATGATCATCCCACATAGCAAATTGCGGCATTGCTTTTAAAAAATTTTGCAATACTGGGACAGCCCTGTCATGACTGGCCCTGTACCACAATCCCCATTCGCTGTAATAATCAACTTCTCTTGTGTACCATTCATCACCCAGCCAAAGCATAAAAGCAGATTTTTCTTTAGCCATCGTTTCAAAAATGGTGGAGTCGCCGCCGTAAGGCTTACCCGGACGATCATAAACAGGTTGATTGGTATAAGCACAACTTCCCGTTAAAAAACTAAATTCAGGTGGTTGCTTGCGCCATTGCCAGAGATCTTTAGTAGTAAACTCACCGCCCTTTGCAGTTGCCTTTCCATTTATCCATACTTTATATTCATAAGTAGTATTAAAATCTAATCCACCAATAGTAAACTGCAATGGGTTAAACTCGTTACCTAATTCTCCTTTATATAAAACCACTTTACTGCTTTTGGCATCTCCTTTTTTATAATATTGAAAGGATGTGGTTTTTACTTCCGGCGAAACTTCCACCCACACTTTTGCATCCCTTAACTCTACCGGGCCAAGCATAGGGCCGGAAATAACACGAGGTTGTGCTAAAAAGCTAAGCGAAATAATAATGGCGATAAATGAACAAAGATTTTTTTTCATCAACTAATAATTTGATTGCACAATTTAAGACAGAAAGAAAAGCATTGGAAAAGAAAAAGCCGTCCCGATTAAATCGGGACGGCTCTGATATTTTGTAACTTGAAGTTTATTGAGCGATATTAAGCAAACTGCACATTTGGTTATAAGACATTGCTTTTAATTCGCTTTCTGTATATAATTGACCTTTTATATCAGCCATTTTTTCTGTATTTCCACCACGGCCACCTGCGACTGCACCCGGTATCAAAATATAACGGTATTCCAAACTTTGTGGCAAATTAATTAATACCGGAGCTGTACCCGGATCGGCAGCTGTGAAACGGCAGCTACCAAATGTTTTCCTTGTGACAAATATTTTTTGAACATTATAAATTGCCTCTATTTGATTTGTTGCCCCACCAGCATCAGATGTATAAGGAAGCAAATATGGTCCGATACTTCCAACTCTCATGTATGTAATCATCACACCCCGATCCAAAATGGTACTTGTCAACGAAGGCGCATCCAGATGACGAACTCTGTGACAAGTTCCGTCTATAGTAGTGTCTCTTGATGCATACGGGCTGGTTACCCAAGCCGAATAAATAACATTTGCACTACCGGCAGGTCCGGCAACACCAGTAGCACCAGCAGGGCCAGTAGCACCTGCAGCACCTGCAGCACCTGCACCACCTGTAGCACCAGCGGGGCCTTGTGCACCGGTAGCACCAGCAGGACCTTCAGGACCTTCCTTGGTACAATTAACAAGAATAAAAGCAGAGGCTAATAATAGCAGGGAAAGAGATTTGAACTTTCTCATACAATTTGATTTGGCTGTTAAATTAGTTTCGGTTTAAAAGTAAAGGGATTTTTCCGCTTCACCAAAGAGATTTTAAAATTAGCAGGAAAATCTGAAATCGGGCTGTTTTTTGAAAAAAAATCCGTGTTGATGGTTTTGTTCTAACGACTATATTTGTTGCACAACCTGATATTATGCACCGGAAAATTGCCCCCCTGTTTTTACTATTGCTGCTTTCAACAACGATCCTTACTGCCCAATTTACAAAAGGGGATAAAATGGCAGGGGCCTCCATTGCCAGTGCTTTTTTTAACTCCGGGACCTCCGACCAAACCGTTACAAGTATAGGCAGTGTAACGGCAAAAGTTACCGGTTTCGGGCTAAGCGTTTCGCCGGAATTAGGTTGGTTTATTTCCAATAAAACAGCAGTTGGAGCGGTGCTTAATATCAATCCAAGTGGAGAAAAAACAAGTTACCAGGGAAGCAGTGGCAATACTTTTCAACAAAATAAGACCAACAGTTTCAATATTGGAATAGGAGGCTTTGTCCGCCATTACCTGGGCAATGATGGCTCGTTTATACCTTTTGGCCAATTCGGTTTAAATGCAGGTATCAGTAGCGTTAAGATAGATAAATTTTTTTACGGCGGCAGCGGTACCGGTGCTTATAAAGAAACGGAGAATGGAAAGTCATCAGGGGGATTTTTTGCTAATTCTACTTTCAGATTAGGCCTTACCAAACTGGTGAATGAGCATACCGGCCTCGATATTTTTCTGGGCTATAATTTTAATTACAGTAAGAATACATTTAAAACCACAAAGCTGAGGGATGATGGAAATAATGGTTCTATAGATACCCGGTCAGAGAATGAAACCTTAACCAAATTCACCAATCATGGAGTGATATTGGGTCTGGGGTTACAGATTTTTTTAAGAGGGAAAAAATAAACTAATCTCAAACAGAAATTAATAAAATAATGTCATCCTGAGTTTAGCGAAGGATGATTCAAAAGGCTTCGATAAACTCAGCCTGACAATTTCCCTTAGACATCCTTTTAATGCTATTTAGTACAATTATATAAACCAGCAACTGAAAAGCAAAAGCCCCAATCAGGATGATCGGGGCTTTTTTATCTGCAATTTTTATTTAACTCTTATTTCATCATCTTAGCCTCTATGCTCAATGTAGCATGTGGCACGGCACGAAGACGGGCTTTATCAATCAACTTTCCGGTAACACGGCAAACACCATATGTCTTGTTCTCAATCCGCATCATCGCTTTTTCCAGGTGATCAATAAAAGTAATCTGGCGACTGGCCATCTGGCTAAGCTGCTCCCTTTCCATACTTACACTTCCATCTTCCATGGTCATGTAACGGCCCTCATCCATATCACCACCTTCATCCTTGCGGGTAATTAATCCCTGTAAATAGGAAAGTTCTTTTTTGGCTGCATCCAATTTTTTCTGAATGATTTCCCTGAATTCAGTAAGGTCATTATCAGAATACCGCATAGTTGGCCCAGTATACTGCTGAATCATTGCCTGATCCAATACCGATTTAGTAAACTCCGGTTCATACTTAACCGAGCTTTTAGTAGTCATTTTAGGTATCGTCATTTTAGAAGCCCTGGGGGGTTCTTTTTTAATGACAGGCTGAACCTTGGGCTTAATTGATACCAAAGATTTGGGATCAACTGCGCCTGATTTTTTCACTGCCGGTGGTGGAGGAGCCGGTGCTTCCACTTTAACTGGTGCTTTAGCCGGAACAGCTTTTGCAACTGGTTTAGATGCTACTTTTGGTGCAGGCTTAGCCACTGGCTTTGCCGCTGCTTTGGGTGCTGGTTTCTTTGCCACAGGTTTCGGGGATGCCTTTTTAGGCACCGCTTTTTTAGGTGCAGATTTTTTTACAGTTTTCTTAGCCACTGGTTTTTTTGCAGCGGCCTTTTTTGGGGCGGGTTTGGCGGCTTTTTTTGGAGCCTGTTTTTTCTTAATTGCCATAATTTACCCTTTTTTTAAAACAATCACATTTAGCGAAACATCGTTTATTTCTATCTCAATTCCTGCCTGAATTTCAGGCAAAAATTCCAGCTTGTCTGCCAGAATTTCGGCGCAAATATAGGCTTTAAACTGAGCCAAAGAATCTTTTAATCCACCGACTGCTGATGCCGTTACTTCTATCCTGTCCGTCAGGTCAAAGTTGCTGTCTTTCCGTATTTTCTGGATGCGGTTCACAAACTCCCTGGCATTCCCTTCGGCTTCCAATTCTGGTGTAATGGTAACATCCAGAGCCACCGTCAAACTGCCTTTATTAGCCACCGTCCAGCCCGGAATATCCTCACTGCTGATGTCAACATCAGTTATCTGTAATATTACAGGTTCGCCATCAACTGACAAATTATATTGACCTTCTTTTTCCAACAGGGCAATGTCTTCCTGTGTGAATTGTGTCAATGCTGTGGACACGGCCTTCATCTTAGCACCCAATTTTTTACCAAGAGCTACAAAGTTGGGTTTGATTTTTTTGCTGATGAACGTATTATCCGGATTCAGGTATTCAATTTCTTTTATGTTCACTTCGGCCTTAATCAGGTCTTCCACCAGTTGCAATTGCTCTTTCATAGAAGCACTCAACACTGGTATCAATACTTTTTGCAATGGCTGACGAACTTTGAGATTTGTTTTTTTACGCAGCGATAATATTAAGGAACAGGCATCCTGTGCCAGTTGCATTCTTTCTTCCAGTTTTTCATCTATCCCCGATTCATTCGCTATCGGGAAATCTGCATGGTGAACAGATTCAACATTGAAACGACCCGTTACTGCATTCAGGTTTTGGAAAACAATATCACTGAAGAAAGGAGCTATTGGTGCTATTAACCGGGTAATTGTTTCCAAACATTCATACAAAGTTTGATAAGCACAGATTTTATCCTGTTCGTATTCACCCTTCCAGAACCGGCGGCGGCAGAGACGAACATACCAGTTACTCAAATGCTCATCTATAAAATCTTCAATTATACGGCCAGCTTGTGTTGGTTCGTAGTCATCCATGTAAGCATTGGCTTTCTTCACAACTGTATTAAGTGAAGAAAGAATCCAACGGTCAATCTCCGGACGTTCTGCTAATGGAATGTATACTTCTTTAAAAGCAAACCCATCTACATTAGAATAGAGTGCAAAGAACTGGTATGTATTATAAAGTGTTCCAAAAAACTTACGTTGTACTTCTTTAATGCCATCCAGATCAAACTTCATATTGTCCCACGGAGATGCGTTGGTAACGAGGTACCATCTTGTAGCATCTGCACCAAAGGTTTCAATGGTTTTAAACGGGTCAACTACATTGCCCAATCGTTTACTCATTTTGTTGCCGTTCTTATCCAGCACCAATCCGTTTGATACACAGGTTTTGTACGCCACACTATCAAACAACATTACAGCGATAGCATGAAGCGTATAGAACCAACCTCTTGTCTGGTCAACACCTTCAGCGATATAATCAGCCGGGAAACTTTGTTCAAATGTTTCTTTGTTCTCAAATGGAAAATGCCATTGAGCATAAGGCATGGCACCAGAGTCAAACCAAACGTCAATTAAATCAGGAACCCTTTTCATTGGTTTACCTGATGGACTTACCAAAATAATATCATCAACATAAGGTTTGTGTAAGTCTAAGCTGCGAGCCGTGAGTTGCGAGTTACGAGTAGAACCTAAAAGTTCGTCAGCTTTCTTCGCTTCGTCAAGTAATTCTTCAATGCTGCCGATACAAATTTTCTCTTCTCCACCTTCTGTTGTCCATATTGGCAACGGTGTTCCCCAAAATCTTGAACGACTCAAATTCCAATCCACCACATTTTCTAACCAGTTACCAAAGCGACCTTCGCCAGTTGATTTTGGTTTCCAGTTAATGGTTTTATTTAATTCAACCATTCTTTCTTTTACAGCAGTGGTTTTAATGAACCATGCATCTAATGGATAATAAAGAATAGGTTTATCTGTCCGCCAGCAATGCGGATAGTTGTGTTCGTATTTTTCTACTTTAAAAGCCCGGTTTTCTTTTTTCAGTTTTACACTGATGTCAACGTTTACATCAACATAGCTCAGGTCATCTTTATAATTCTTTACATACCGATTGCTGAATTCACCAAGTCCGTCTACAAATTTTCCTTGCTTATCAACCATCGTTAAAATGCCGATGTTGTATTTCTTTCCTACTTTATAGTCATCTGCTCCGAATGCCGGAGCTGTATGAACGATACCGGTACCATCTTCTGTGGTAACGAATGTATCTACCAGTACAAGGAAAGGTTTGGCACCGGGTGTAATCTCTTCAATTACCTTTAGAGAATTGGCTTCATAAGAAAGTAGTTGCTCATATTCACAACCTTCAATGTCTTTTCCTTTGAACTCAGCGATTATTTTATAAGGAATATTCTTGCCGTCATTTTTATACTCAACAAAATCAGCATTCTCGTTTTCTGCTTTGAAATATTTACCTAATAATGCTTTTGCTAAAACGATATATATTTCATTATGTAAATAGGGATTCAATGTTTTCACTAAAACATAATCAATATTTCCACCCACCGTCAATCCAAGATTAGATGGCAAAGTCCATGGAGTTGTAGTCCATGCTACGAAGAATATTTCGTCGCTTGCGCCTTGTACCTTGTCCTCTGTACCTTGTGCCTTAAATAGAAACTCACTCTTTTCATTGCGAACTGCTTTAAACATCGCCACCGCACTTGTATCCTTCACATCTTTATACGTTCCCGGCTGGTTCAATTCATGCGAACTTAAACCAGTTCCCGCTGCCGGTGAATAAGGCTGAATGCTTACACTTTCGTACAGCAATCCTTTTTTATACAACTCACTCAGTATCCACCAGAGTGTTTCAATGTATTCATTTTTGAAAGTGATGTAGGGGTCATTCAGGTCAACCCAATAACCCATTTTGCGGGTGATGTCGTCCCACTTGTCTTTATACCGCAATACCGCCTCACGGCATTTAGCATTATACTCTTCAACCGATATTTTTTTACCAATATCTTCTTTGGTTATGCCGAGTTCCTTTTCAACGCCTAACTCAATCGGCAGACCATGCGTATCCCAACCGCCTTTTCTTTTTACCTGAAACCCTTTCATGGTTTTGTAACGGCACACCAAATCCTTCAAGGTTCTGGAAATAACATGGTGGATGCCGGGCATACCATTGGCACTGGGGGGGCCTTCATAAAACACAAACGGTTTGGCTCCTTCCCGCAGGGACACACTTTTCTCAAATGCCTGATTCTCTGTCCATTTGGCGAGTAATTCCGCTTCGAAAGCCGGTAAGTTTAATCCTGTAAATTCTTTGTATTTAGCACTCATAGCCATTCTAAAAGGTGGCGAAGTTACGGAAAACCTGTAAGGCTATGCAGTAAAAAAACCGCTGAATCAGAGCGGTTTTTTAATTTTATCAACAACCTTAATTAAAAAGTAGTACTTCCATTTGCCTGGTATGCAACCCGGATCCTGTATTTTATTTTAGTAGGCCTGGTTGGAGGTGTTACAAGGTTACCTGCATCATCCGTTGGGTCTGCTGTTAACACTTCAAGCTTTGCATACTTACCTGTGGCAGTACGAAAAACAAAAGTCTTTCCAGCAATGGGAGAAAATGACCTGGTAGTTGGATTGTAGGTATACCAATCTGCCCCTTTGATTGCTTTTTGTGATGAAGTAGTATCAAATCTGTATCCTGTTGCAGGAGCAACCGCAACCGCATCAAAAGGCTGATTTAAAACCTGTACCGCAGCTGTGCCGGGCCCACTGGCATTACTGTTTACAATAAATGTTTCGAAGCGCATTGCGAAATCCCATTTGTTAGTAGCTGAATCGGATGAAGGTAATTCAGAGGATGTTTCAAATTTGAAAAAATTATAATTACCGCCCGTGGCACTTCCATTCACCAGAAAGTCTTTGGTATTAACTACTACCGGTGTTGGCGGCGTATCTTCTTTCTTACAACTTACAAAAAGTACTGCAAGTACTGCAACTAAAAAACCATTTCTACTGTTCATCTGTCTTGAGTTTTATTTTTAAATGAATAATGTAAACTTGTAAACCAGTTAATACCGGGAATGTTGGACATGAACTTTGCATTTACCTGGTTAAATAAATTATTGACCCCACCTTGCAAACTGAATGAACGGCTTAACTGATAACCAAGCGTCATATTGGCCTGTAGCATTGCAGGAGCATACTCTTCATCCATATTGGCAAAACCATTACCATCTCTGTCTGTAACACCAAACCGACTGCGATAAATAAACCGAATAGTTGCATTCCATTTACTGCTCTTTTCTTCCCAGAACAATCGCAGATTGGCCATGTGTTTACTACGGTTCAGCAATCCGCTGTAATCAGAACGGGTCATTAATCTTGCTGAACCATTTACTTCATCTCTTCCATACACTTCTTTATTGTTAACTTTTTCTAACTCGTCTTTATCGCCTGTTTGTAATAACTGGTATCCACCACTTATTGAAAATGCAGCTACCTTATAGTTTATATTTATTTCAGCCCCCTGTGTAAAAGCCCTGTTTACATTGATATAACTGAAAACTGATGTGCCATTGGGATGAGTAGCAACAGGAATGTAATTAATAAGATTATTGACATCGTTACGGAAAAGATTGATATCAATTTTTAATGTAGTAGAAAGATTGAATTGTGCGCCAAGATTAAAGCCTTCTGAAATTTCCGGCTTCAATTCACTAATCAAGCTTGCAGCTGGTAAAATAGTTGCTATCAAACCCATGTTTTGCTGCTGTTGCAAAAGAGGCATTGAAAATTCATTGCTGCCATAAATGCTGTAGCCTTCAGCCGCATTATTAGTAAAACTCAGGTACAGCTGACGGAAGTCCGGCGCTTTAAAACCAGCGCCGTAAGAACCGGTCAATTTTACTTTATCACTTAATATATAATGTGCTGCCAACTTTGGACTAATGCGAGCAGCAAAATCTGTATTATAATCGTATCGTAAACCCGATATGAATGTTAAGTTTTTAATCCCCTTCCATTCATGTTGTGCAAATGCGTGCCACATCTGTTGTTGCTGTTCTTTGCGGTAACGGGTGGTATTAACTGTTTGCAGGGTAAATCCGCCACCCACGGACAGTGTATTTTTTTCATTCCAGGAATAATCAGTTTGGTTCTCTGCCCTGTAAAAGCCTTGGCGAAACTGGTCAAAATAATACTGTTTGTTATTGATGATGCTATCGAGTTGCTGCGTAAACTGATAACCACTTACCATCAATCTAAAATTTGTCTGCAACTGATTATTAAAGCGATGGGTTAATACTGGATTAATAACAAAATCTTTTGTTTTGCCATTTCCATCTATATTTAACTGCTGGCTGTTGATAGCATACTTGCTTTGCTGCCAACTATAAAAGCCCCGGGTGTTCACCATTAATTTTGTATTGGTAGTAAACCGGTAAGTGAGTTTTAACTGTCCTGTATAATTATAATAAGGGTCTAATGTTTTTTCCGGAGTGGATTTATCCAGTTCGTAACCATTGCTGCTATTCCTGTTTAGGAAATAATAGATGGATAATTTTTTATCAATAGTATTTCCCGATGCATAAACATCTGTATTTAAAAAAGAACCTGACCTTATCCCGGCATTAAAATTATTACCAGTTATCGGATCGGTGATGATATTTATAACACCACCCATTGCATCGCTTCCATACAAACTGGAAGAAGGCCCCTTAACCATTTCTATTTTACGAATATTGCCCACGGCAAATCTTGACAAATCCATAACACCACCCTGCCTTCCAATTAGTGGTTCACCATCTAATAATATTAAGGTATGATCGGGTGATAAGCCCTGCAACTGAACACCATTGCCAAATACTCCGCCACCCACTGAATTACTTCCAGTACCGCTTGTAATAAAGAGGCCGGTTTGTTCCTGCAGAATATCATTGAGCCGTAAAGAACCGGACAGGCGGATTGTTTTGTTGCTGATTATTGATGTAGGCACCGCAACATTACTGAGTTTTCTTTCTGTTCTTGTTCCGGTAACCACTATTTCATCTAATATGCGATTGGCATTAAACCCGGTATCGACCTGTGCACCGGTGGTGAGAGAAAGTGACAATAAAAATAAAATTGTAGTGAGCCGGTTCATGCTTTATTAATTCGGCCCCAAAGGTTCTACAGCAATCATAAAGTATTATCACAGCAATGTCATGAAATGATAATAACAATTCCTTTGACAAATAAATGACGGTACCAGGCTATTCAATCATGTGTGCTACTGACATTAATCATAAGAAAAATAATTTCTGTAAAACAAAAAAGCTCTTCTTTATCAAAAAGGTTTATCAGAATACTTTTTATCAATCAGAACTTCACACCCATACTGATAAAAAATGTTCTGCCATCTGCAGGTAATGCACCGGGACCTGGATAGCCTCCTGCCCGGCGGGTAAAATAAATCTGATTAGCCATATTATTAATACCGGCTTTCATATTGAAATTTTTTGAAAATTTACAGTTTGCTGATAGATCCATTACAGTATAAGCCGGTATTAAACCATTGTTGCCATTTGTTGAAGGTGTTATGGTATTATTAGCATCACTGAACGTTTTAGCTGCATAACTGATTTGTGTAGTGAAAGTGATTCTTTTATACCCCGCTGTCAGTCCTGTACGTACTATATGTTGTGGCGCATTCTCCAGCTTCTTTCCTTTTGTAGCTGCATCCTTATGATTACCGGAATAAGCAGCATCTGTATACCCATAAGAAGCAAATATGATTATATCGGCTCTCTTCTTTTTTGAAAATGCACGGAAAGCATTGAATTCGGTATATAATTCCAATCCTTTACTGGTACTGTTACCCACATTGGTTATCAACCGATACGAGGGTGCACCTGCAACGGTAATTGTTCCAATCCGGTTATTATACTGCAAATAAAAACTGCTTATATCAAATTGCAGAAAATCTTTAATTTTTCCGCGGTAACCTATATCCAAATTATATCCTTTTGAATCTTTAAGATCCTGATCTACCACATCAGTAGTGGGTGGTGCCTGCAAATTGGCAAACTGGATAGGCCTGTAGGCCTGTGAAAAGTTAGCATAGAACTCCGTTGTTCCTGTAATATGATATTCTGCTCCGATACCCGCCAGCAAAAAACTCCGGCTGCGGGTGATGTTTTGTAACAATATTTCTGACCCGTTGGCAGTATAACCATTTCTTCCTGCCGCTTTACCTTCCAGCCACTCGTAGCGAATGCCTGGTATTAATAATATTTTCTCCGTGATACGAAAAATATTTTCAGCAAATAAAGCAGCATTATTTGACCGGAATGTAATTTCTCTCGGGTAATTACCAATTATGGTCATATCATAATCTGTTCCTGTAGTTCCTTTTCCATCTGCTTTTCGAAAGGTACTTCCTGTATATAAACGAACGCCGCCGGAAAAAGTATTTGTCATTTTACCCATTTTAAAATCGGTGATGAGGCGGCTCTCCATTCCATAATTCCTGTATTCATCTGCCAGTATTGTGCGGTTGTTATACTTACCAGTTGCAGGATTGATACTGTCTTTGATAGTAATGGACTGCAAAAAGCCCACACTATTTCTGTTACCAATAGTGGCAAAGAGTTTTGTATTCCACTTTGCTGTTTCGCTTATTTTGTAATTGAAAATAACCGCTGGTGTTGTCCATTTTATATCAAACCAGTTACGGCTGCGAAAACTTTGCCGGGCATTCTCCTGCAGTTGTGCATCCGTTAAACCCCCGGGTTGCTGGCTGCGGATATATGAATGCATTATTTCTGCTGTTACGGAAAGTTTCGGATTTAAATAATAAGTCATCGTACCGAAACCGGCATTCGTGGAGTAATGGCTATTCTCTCTCCAGCCATTTCCATTGCGATGATCAAAGAAAGTGTAGTAATGAACCTTTTTTGTTTTTCCCCCTATGGCATTGTAACTATTGAACAGGGCATTTGCTCCAGCAGTTTGTTGCGTTTCAAACTCAAATTTTTTCTTTATTTCACTTCCGTTGCGAAGAATATAATTTACGAGTCCGCCAAACTGCGGACCGTATTGCAATGAACCCTGCCCTCTTACCACTTCAATTCTTTGTACGGCCTGTAATTGAGGGTTGTAATAGGCTTCCGGATAACCAAAGGGATCGGCAGCAATATCATATCCATTCTGACGGATATTAAACTCCCAACTACGGTTTGGACTTAACCCCCTTGCTGCAATACCAATCTGTATTCCACTAGGATCACTTTCCCAAATATGGATACCAGGAATTTTTGCCATTACCTGGCGCATGGTATTGGTAACAACATTGCCTTGCACATTATCCAGCACAATCAGTGCATTTTTCTTGCCGGCATAAATAGAAGTACCTACCACTTCTGGCAGTTGCTGATAATCACTCTTACTGTTTCGGCCAACTACAGTAATATCCGGTAAATATTTATGGGTAGGTTTTACGGAATCATCATGAAATATTTTCTTGTCTTTTTGGGCTGTTGCTATAATTGCAGAAAAAATAATTCCTGTCAAAATCGATACTCTCCTAAGCATATTAAAATTATTAGGCTGCAAAAGTGGCTTTGTTAAGAATCATTATTGTTACGGTAAAAGGAAAACGGTTTACGCAAAAAGGAAACTTGCCAAGTGGTGACAAACAGATGTTCTCAAAAATTTTTACCGAATACAAACCAAAAATGGCTGCCCTACCGGACAGCCATTTTTAATAAAGTAATTATTTTAATTATTCTACTACCACAATTCCTTTCGCCATTATTTTTACTTCTTTCAGAGGCTTGGTAATAGCAGCAATTTCTTCTTTTGATTTTTTAGCATCTTCTGCATAGTGTTTTAACTCTGCCACAGAAGTTGTTTTCATTTTTGCTTCACCATCAATAACCACTGTTTTTCCTAAAGCAGCTACGGGAAGGAAAAATCCATAGTCTTTCATTTTCACCATTGCTGTTTCACCATTACTCAATTCCAGCTTTAGCCAGCATCCTTTATTAGGACAAACCTCTACTATTTTAGCTTTAATCTTAGTATCCATTGATTCTGTTCCGGCAGCAAGTTTTGCAGCTACATCCGAAATAGGCATTGCCCCATCAGCAGAAATTTTTTCGCCATACCAATCTCCTGGTTTAGCATCCCCAGCAGGTGGTTGTGCATTAGCAAAAACAGCCATCAATACAACAGAAAGGCTTAGCAATAATTTTTTCATACTATTTTATTTTTTAAATGTTTTATTAATCGGAAAACAAAGATAGTTTTTCCCGGCAAATAGTTGCCTATTGGGGGAGAACCGGCTTTTTAAACTCCATGGGCGGTAAAGAAATGGCATTTAAAAAGGCCAGTAAGTCAGATTCTTCTTTTGGCGTAAGAAATAATTGCTTTATCTGCTTGTCGTATTTATACATTGACCCCTTATTATAAACCGGTAGTATGTCCATCATATACTTTAAATTTCCATCATGCATCCAGGGTCCGGTTTTCATTACATCCCGTAGCGAAGGAGTTTTCATTTTGCCAATATCTTCTTCTTTATGTGTTACAGTATACAGCCCTTTATCTGCTCCCGCAAAACCATTATTATGAAACTGGTTGTCTGTAAACAAAGGGCCATTGTGGCAGTTCATACATCTTGCTTTCGTACGAAACAAATGAAGCCCTTTCAATTCATCATTATTCAATGCTCTTTTCTTACCTGATATAAATTCATCAAACTTGCTTTTGCGGCTTACAATTGTTCTTTCAAAAATGGCAATTGCGTCTGTTATCCGGTGGGGGTTAATTGACGGATCGCCAAAAGCCGAATCAAACAAAGCAGCATAACCTTTAATTTTTCTCAACTTGCCTGGCAGTTCCGGCATTTCACTGTGCATTTCACTTTCACTATTGATTGGAGCAAAAGCCTGGTCTTCCAAACTATTGCTTCTTCCATCCCAAAACAGTTTTTTATAAAACCAACTGTTCTGAATGGTTGGCGAATTCCTTTTATTCAAGGCTCCTACATGCCCAATAGATTTTTCTTTTCCATCTGTCCAATTCAACTCTGGTTGATGGCATGTTGCGCAACTTATTTTTCCGGAGCCGCTTAATCGTTCATCAAAAAATAAAATTTTCCCGAGTTCTATTAAATGTTTCAACGAATCTTTCTTTGACTCCAGCGGACTTTCAGGGAGTATCCCAAGTTCTTTCCAGTCAACTCTTTCATCAATAAACGGCTTTGGCCATTTATCGGGAGATTGAGAATAAATTTTTCTCAAATTATCAGCTTCGCTATCATTAACAGTAAACGATACCAGAAAACTAACCGTAGTCAGCAAAGAAAAAACTATCAACCATTTTCGCATGGCGCAAATTTAGGAGAACTGCCATCATTAAAAACTGAGATTAATCGCTTAGAATTAATCCAGGTCACTTTTTCTTCCAGCGGCAAACGGGTGGTGCCTGTTGATGGAATTGCAATATGACCGATATAAAAAAAACCAAGTAGTTTATCCAGTTCACCTAATCCAAAAAAAGGTTTTGCCTGTGGCCTGTAAGTAATACCACCAGTAGTCCAATATCCCCCAAGCCCATATGCAGTAACGGATAAATAAATATTCTGCACCGCACAAGCTACGGCTTCAATGTCCTCCACTTCTGGTATATTTTTATTGATGGACTTTTTCATACCAATCGCAATTATATGAGATGCTTTAAGAGGCTGTTGCTGCAATTTATTATACGTAAGTTCTTTAAAATTATCAGGAGTTGTTTGTTTATACAACTCGCTCTGAAAATTGGCCAGCTTTTTTAAGCCATCGCCTGTAAACACGGTGAAATGCCAGGGTTCTTCCCGTCCATGATTGGGCGCACAGGTAGCGTTTGTTAATATTTCTTTGATAATAATGTCATCCACTTTTTTTCCTGCTTCAAACTGGTCAGGAAAAACAGACCGGCGGCTTCGGACTAATTGATTAAACAATTCAGGTGTATTCATTTAGTAATTTAAAACAAAAATAAACAGCTGCTGTTAAACCTGCAGCTGTTTATTATTTTTAAGAATATTATAAGCGAATCTTAATACCTCCATTCACTACAAACCCATCAAGCGGTGCATAGATATCTCTGAAAACAGGGTTATTAATTGAGCCGGTATAAATATTGTCAAATTTTGTTTGCCTCGCATCCAGAAAATTTTCAAAATTGATATATAAAGAAAGTTTTTCCCAGAGTTTCTCAGCCATAAAACCGGTAATCCAGTATGATTTCCCGGTTGCGCCATCACTTAGTTTTTGTTTACTGAAATAATAAGCTTCTAATCCCAGTTTCCATTTTTCCTCCACCTCATACATCAGCACTGTGTTAAGCCTGTGGTTCGGTGTGAGAAAATTTTCTGTTTTGGCATTTCCTTCGTGCAGATACGCCTTTACAAAAGTGTAGCCGAGGAATAATTTAAAATCACTATATCCTGCTTTTATATTTGTTTCCATCCCCTTGCTGTCAATGTGCCCGGTTATGGTATTAAACCGGTAGTTACTTCCATCAGGCTGCAGTAACAAAGGGTTGTTTATGCGGGTATAAAAGAAAAGATGATTAATACTGAAACTTACCTTCCCATCGGCAAGCTTTGTTTTGTAATTAATATCAGCATTTATTCCATAGCTTCTTTCCAGTTTATTTAAAGCATCATTAACCGGCAGCACATTCTTATATTGTAATCGTTCACTCTCTTCAGTAAAAATTGTTGGTGCTTTATAACCTAACCCACCGCCGATACGGGAAGACAGTTCAGGAGTAAACTTAAATAAAGCCGACACTCTTGGTAATAGTGCAAAGCCATAATTTTTTATCCCATCTCCCCGTAGTCCTGTTTCCAGGTGAACCTTATCATTTACTTTCCAGTTGTTTTGTACAAAAATTCCAAACGTCATTTGATTATAGTTTCGTAATGGCGTAAGCGTCAATTGTTGTTCTTTAAAATCATCCGTAATCAGGTTTGCTCCGGCAACCCATTCGGCTGAATTACCATGAGAAGAATAAGTAAACTCTGTGAATGTTCCATTTTGGGTTCCGTTAAAACTATAGGCTGGTAATGTAATGGTCCTTTGAAAACGATTCAAACTATTTTTTACAGTAATAAGGCCTGACTTGCCAACACTACGCTTAAAACTTAGCTGTGTGCTGTAACGGTCCGTATTATTTGCTTCAAAAAAACCAGATGGGTTATTGCCCTTGATAAAATCAATATTGCCACCGGTTCTTTTTTCCGTGGTAATATTAATACCCACATTCAACTCTGTTTTAGGATTGAAAAAAACAAAAAGTTTTGGATTGATTGTATAGCGTTCAAATTTTGGAATGGCAGTCAATCCAATATCAGCAGGGTCATAGGCAACGTTGCTATTGCGTGAAGCAAATAGTGTTACACCTGTTTTTTCGAATTTTTGTCCGTAAAAACCACTGGTGTTCCACCCGCCTGCCGATGTGGCATCCAAATGAAATTTTAATTCTCTTTCGTCGCCGGGTGTTTTTGAAATAAGATTTACAAGACCTGCTATGGCACCACCGCCATATAAAGTAGATGATGAACCTTTAATAACTTCAAACTGCTTCAAATCAAGCGGGGGTGTTTGTAATAATCCCAATCCGCTGCTAAAACCAGCATATAAAGGAAATCCATCTTTCAATACCTGGGTATATCGTCCATCCAATCCCTGGATACGGATGGAAGCATTAGCAGAAGTAGCCGATGTTTGTTGCGTTTGTATGCCGGTACTTTCTGTTAGTACCATTCTTATATCACCGGGTTTCATATTGGCTTTTTCATCTAACTCTTCACCGGCAATAAACTCAACACGGGTTGGAATATCACGGATAGTTCTTGTGCTGCGTGTAGATTGAATGATAACTTCTTCTTCATCATCCTCTTCAGGTTCCAGCTCTATTTCGAGTACAGTACCGCTAAATGGAATTGTAACGGCAACTTCCTTCTCTGCAAAGCCAACATAGGAAACGACTATTTGAAATTTACCTTCAGGTAAATTACTAAACGAAGCCAATCCGGCACTATCAGTAATTCTATTGTTTTTTCTTAAAGTAACTGTTGCCGAACCAAGTGGTTCTTTTGTATCTGCATTAATAGCTTTTACATTAAGACCATGTTGGCCGAATGTTGTTGTAGCGCATAACAATGCAACAACAACTAAAAATATTTTATTCATGAATAAGTTTTAGGTTAACAAATCAAATCTCCCTTTAGGGATTTTATTAACCTATTTTAGGCGGTTGCCAGAAATCATCATCAATCTGCGTAAGAGAATTTTGTACGTAACCTGTATAAACAGATAATAATTGTGCAAGAGTAATTTCAAATTGAACCGGTTCAAAAGCTACCGTTGCAGTGGCACAACCTTCGCAGCTGAAGAATGGCGAACAATTACCACAATCATCGTCACTGCTCTCATGTTGTTCCGCCTGTTCCATTTTATCATCCGGGCAACTGTCAAAAGCACAGCAAGGCACTGCCGAAAGTGTAAAAATGTAAAAAGTAAATATGAAATACAGGAACTTCATACTTCAAAAATACTCTTTTGGCATTTTAAAATAAAGAAAACAATAAAGCAGGGATAATCCCTGCTTTATTGTTTTCTTTTAATTGATGTTCCCTCTAATTAATTAATCAGTAGACCTGTGCCCTGCATTAATCCAATTTGTAATTTTTAATTTTTCTGTAGCTGTTAATGTCGGCTGTGGGCTTATCGGCATTGGCTTTAAAGTGTAAGTAACACAAGCCCCATTTATCTGGCTCCATTTCGTAACAATGCTGCAATCGCTGTCAAAATTATATCCAGCCGTAGTTGTACCATTCATATGACATCCTGAACCATTACAACGGGTAGAAATTAAACTACGCATCTGTGCGAATAGTGGTCCTGATGCAACAGTACCAACCGTTGCAGTAGCCGTTTTTGTACATCCGTTTGCGTCCTTTACACCTACTGTATAATTTGCTGCAGCAAGTGCAGAAAAAACATTACCTGCCTGGTATGCTCCACCATTTATATTATAGGTAAACCCTGTAGATCCTGTTGCTGTTACAGTTATACTTCCGGAAGCCGGAGTAACACACGGTGTAGTATTTACAATGGCCGTAGTAATAACAATATTGATATTTGTACATGGGTTGGTTGCTGTTAATATAACCGAGGTAGAACCCAAACAACCATTTGAATTTTTTGCAGTAATAGTATAAGTTCCAGCCGCCAATCCTGAAAATATTCCTGATGCCTGATAAGCTCCGCCATTCAAACTAAAGGTAAACCCTGTACCCCCAGTTGCTGAAGCAGTAATACTTCCGTTGGATTGTCCTGTTGTTGGATTTACCTGTGTGGTTGTAACCGTTACCGTAATACCGGCACAGGGATTAGTAGCCGTAAGTGTTACTGTTGTTGAGCCAAGGCAGCCATTTGAATTTTTTGCAGTAATAGTATAAGTCCCAGCTGTCAATCCTGAAAATATTCCTGATGCCTGGAAAGCTCCGCCATTCAAACTAAAGGTAAACCCTGTACCCCCAGTTGCTGAAGCAGTAATACTTCCGTTGGATTGTCCTGTTGTTGGATTTACCTGTGTGGTTGTAACCGTTAC
>JANMFO010000053.1:0-12351 GCA_031374245.1 Chitinophagaceae bacterium
CATTAGGTATCTCCCTTTATACCGTTCGCACATTCACCCAATAATATCAAGATGCGTAGTAATAGCACATAAAAGGTTAAGTTATCTAAAAGGAGATAATGATAAAAGACAGTTGCCAAGTTCTACAACAAGCACCCCGCCAATTCCTGTGCCTACCGACCGATTAAAAGTTAGTGTAAACGCCGAGCAGTTAGCTGTCTTGTTTCGGCTGCTTTATGAATGTGATATAATCACTTCAGGCAAAGGAGAAATACATGAATTTGTGGCTGACCGCATCCAAACGCCTGGAATGTCAAATAAGCGAATAAGCCCACAAAACTTTGGCAAATTATTTAGCTCCAAGAAGTCTGATATAAGAACCTTTTGGATTGCCCGACTAACTAAAATGATTGAGGCGGCTCAAAAGAAGTAAAATTATTTTATCTAACCCAACCCTTTGCTATAAAGGGTTTCAGCCTATTTTTCGCCCCCACTTCGCCCGAATTTCGCCCCTTTTAAATTGCTGTTTCGTATAAGTTCGCTGAATGAAAATAAATATTCAGCATTCCATTAGCATACGAGCCATGTAATGCAAAAAGCCCCTTGCGTGGGGCTTCCTAAATCAATTTAGAGGGGTATCGCTCTGGATGAGGCCGGGTTGCCTTGAGAACCACCCGGAACGGTTCGATTCCGTTATACTCCACCATTTGAAAGACAAAGATAACAAGTCTAAAAATAATTTAAAAGAAAATTCACTAAATGCTTGACCGCTCAAGCATAATTATATATCTTTGATTTATGAATAAGCTATCAATAGAAAAACGAGTACAAATAATCACCTTGTTAGTAGAAGGTAATAGTTTGCGTTCTTGCTCAAGGATTGCAGATGTAAGTATCAATACAGTTACTAAATTATTAGTTGACGTTGGTATTGCTTGCTGGGAGTTCCATGATAAGAATGTAGTGAATGTAAATAGCAAACGTATTCAATGCGATGAAATTTGGTCGTTTGTTTATAGCAAAGAAAAGAACAAGCCGGAAGGAATGGAAAATGCTGGTGACGTTTGGACGTGGACTGCAATAGATGCAGATAGTAAATTAATAGTATCATGGAACATTGGTAATAGGGATGCTGATTGTGCTAATTCATTTATGCACGATGTAGCAGATAGAATTAAAGGATATGTACAACTAACTACAGACGGACACCATGCTTATCTAAATGCAGTTGGTGAGGCTTTCGGTGATAATATAGACTTTGCTCAACTCGTCAAGTTGTACGGTTCGGAAAAAGAAGGTACAGGAGCAGATAAAAAATATAGCCCTTCTAAATTCAGAGGCGCAAAAAAGACCATTGTTAGTGGCCGTCCTGACCATGACCATATTTCTACCAGCTATGTAGAACGTCAAAACTTAACGATGCGAATGCACATGAGAAGATTTACCCGGTTAACAAATGGCTTTAGTAAAAAGATTGAAAACCATTGCTACGCAATAGCCCTGCACTTTATGTATTACAATTGGGTAAAGCAACACAAGACATTAAGAGTTACGCCAGCAATGGCAGCAGGGCTAACTAAAAGATTTATGAGTATTGAAGATATCGCCAGATTAGTGCCAGAGCCAGTAATAGGTAAGAGGGGTTGTTATAAAAAGAAGGGGGAAAAATTGGCTTTGACAAGCGAAAAATAGGATGTAATTTACATTCTCAAACTTCGCAGGTATGAAAGATAAGCCCCTAAAAAAAAATGTATTCCCGGGCGTAATTGTAGAATGTAAGTCCGGTAGGTTTTTAGCCTATTACGAACACAGGGACGATGTTATGGCAAGTGGTGAGAGTGAAAGAGATGCCAAAAAGAATTTGAAGAGCATGTATAAGACTGTAATGGCTTATGAAAAGAAAGAAGGAATTGATAGAGAGCCAGACGTATTACCTGATAATACGAAAACAAAGAAGTTTCTGCACAAATTTTAATGGACGAACCTATTTATAAACGGTCATCTTTTATCAATCTATTAAAAGATAAGTACACTTGTAGCATTAAGCCTATTAATGAGAATGGTAACGTATTACTTATTCAAAATGGGCCTGCACATAAATACATGGGATTAGACCCGTTTGATAGAATAGACTATGAAGAAATTTATAGTTACTATAAAGCCCTTTGTCTTGAAGACCTTCCTTCTCCATCGGACTTACAGCTTGCAGACCCTATCATCCTAAAAAAGAAACGCAAGAGAATATACAAATAATTTAGCTTTAGCCTGTTTGCAGCAGGCTATTATAATTTTATAAAGCTGCTGAAATATATGTTAACCGTTGCCGACATACAGGAAGTAGAAAAACTACTGCTTTCGTCCAACGAGGCAGATATTAAAACAGCAAATGAATTGTTTGAATGGTACGGGGCAAAATTGGCAGATAAAATGAAGATGTGTATTCGCTTAAACGATTGTCAAAGTAAGTGGCATTTCACAGTACCCCGAAGAAACATCAGGAGGAAAGAAACAGGAGGCCAACTTACCCTAAAATTTTAACCCTAATTTCAAACTGAGACACTACCCGATTTTTCGGGAATCTCCATCTTACAAATCGTAAACTGCCAATGTTTATTTTGCTACGCAATAGCATCCTTGTAACTTTCATTCAAATTATTACTGCTTGATAAGAAGATTTACTTTACTGTTTTTTATTGTCTTATTTAATTGCTTGTTATTACAGGCCCAGACACTTCGAAGACCGGTGGCAGCTTCTTATACGGGATTGGGTGCTTATAGTATAAATCACGCAGACGTATTTTCTTTTACAGCCAACCAGGCCTCACTGGCACAGTTAAAAAAAATATCTGTGGGTGTATATGGTGAAAGAAGGTTTTTACTGAGCGAACTGAATAATTATACCGCTGCTATCGGGCTGCCAACATCATCCGGCATTTTTGGATTAAAAGCAGCCTATTCCGGATTTAGCGATTATAATGAAACCCAATTAGGTCTGGCCTACGGACGGAAATTGGGATCTAAAATAGATGTTGGGGTGCAGTTTAATTATCATGGTATCCGTGTAGCTGGTTATGGCAATGCTTCAGCTATCAGTTTTGAGTTAGGAACGGTTTTACATCTGACAGATAAACTGAATGCAGGGGTTCATGTAAGCAACCCTGTTGGTGGAAAATTCGGAAAAGACCAACAGGAAAAACTAGCGTCGGTATATGCCGTTGGGCTGGGGTATGAAGCTTCTGATAAATTTTTTATCAGCGCAGAAATAGAAAAAGAGGAAGACCAGCCGGTAAATATAAATGCGGGATTGCAGTACAAATTTCTTCCGCAATTATTAGCAAGGGTAGGTATGTCATCGGCTACTTCGGCTGCCTGGTTTGGGTTGGGATTAACCATCAAATCATTCCGGGTAGATATAACCACCAGCTATCACCCGCAATTGGGTATTACTCCGGGTATATTATTTCTTTTCAATTTAGACAAAGGTGGAAAGTGAAAAGGCTTCTGATAATATTATTCCTTATTCAATTTTCGCTATTCACTTTCGGTCAGGAAATCCCCGTAAGTACAGAACAACAACTTGAAAATTTAGCTGATGCTGACCAGGCGGAGACCGAAGATGATACTTATTTGCAAGACCTGGAACATTTTAAAAAGAACCCTGTCAATTTAAATACAGCCGATGCAGATGAATTAAAACAACTGCGGATTATAACTGATTTACAGATTGCCAATCTTATTTCTTATCGAAATCTATTTGGCAATCTTATTACTATTTATGAACTGCAGGCCGTACCTGCATGGGATATATCAACTATTAAAAAAGTATTACCATTTGTTACCACTTCGACTGCACTTTCTTTAAAAGAAGAAGCCGGTAAAAGATTTAGTGAAGGTGACCATAGTTTGGTGCTTCGTATTACACAGGTATTGGAAAAAGCGAATGGGTTTGATAAAACAACAAGCGGAACAAAATATATTGGCAGTCCACAAAAAGTTTTTTTTCGTTACCGTTATACATACAAAAATTTATTGCAGTTGGGTGTAACGGGCGATAAAGATGCAGGGGAACAATTCTTCAGTGGTTCACAAAAAAAAGGATTTGATTTCTACTCCTTTCATTTGTTTGCAAGAAAAATCGGCATCATACAGGCATTAGCTATTGGTGATTTTTCAGTGAGTATGGGGCAAGGACTTATTCAGTGGCAGGGATTGGCATTTAAAAAGAGTGTGGATGTAATGGGAGTGAAGCGGCAATCCGCAGTACTTCGTCCCTATAGTTCTGCCGGAGAATTTTATTTTCACCGCGGTGCCGGTATTACTATTAAGAAAGGAAAGATAGAAGCAACAGTATTTGCATCAATCCGTAAATTAAGTGCAAATTTTGTAGCCGATACGGTGAATAATGAAGATTTTATTTCCTCTTTCTTAACATCCGGTTATCACCGTACCAATAGTGAAAATGCAGATAGAAATAATCTATCGCAAACAACTTTTGGTGCTAATGTTTTATATAGGGGCAACAACTGGCATATTGGGGTAAATGGTATTTATTATAACTTTTCATTGCCGGTGCAAAAAAGAAATGAACCATATAATCTATATGCCATCAGTGGCAAAAGCTGGTACAATTTCAGTGTTGATTATAGCTATACCTATAAGAACCTTCATTTTTTTGGTGAAGCTGCAGCAGATAAAAATTTAAACAAAGCATTTGTCAATGGTTTGTTACTGAGTGTTGATCCCCGTGTTGATATTTCTTTTGTTCAACGCACCATCAGCAAAGGGTATCAGTCCATCAATGGAAATGCTTTTACTGAAAACACTTATCCCACTAATGAAACAGGGTTTTATCTGGGTACTACCATACGTCCTGCTGCTGGTTGGCGGTTGGATGCTTATGGTGATGTATATAAATTCCCCTGGCTTAAATACCTTGTGGATGCACCCAGTCACGGAAAAGATTTTTTAGCACAGTTAACTTATACTCCCGATAAGCAGATAGAAATTTATACAAGGTTTCGTAATGAGACTAAACAAGCTAATCAAGCGGATAATACTACTGTCACTAATTATCTTGTTTCAATCCCAAAGCAAAGCTGGCGGACACAAGTAAGTTATAAATTAAGTACTGCCGTCTCTTTACGTAACAGGGTCGAGTTGATGTGGTATAATAAGAAAAGTACAAACAAAGAAAACGGCTTTCTCACCTTCATGGATTTTATTTACAAACCGATGCTTGCAAACTACTCTGGTGTCCTCCGGCTGCAGTATTTTGAAACGTACAGTTATGACTCCCGCATATATGCCTATGAAAACGACGTGTTGTACAGCTATTCTATTCCAGCCTTTTCGGATAAGGGCTTCCGCTACTATATTAATTTGAATTACGACATCACCAAAAAGGTATCAATATGGCTTCGCTGGGCACAAACCATCTATAATGACAAAAATTCGATTGGCTCAGGTTTGGACGAAATTGAGGGTAATAAACGGAGTGAGTTAAAATTGCAGGTCCGATGGATTTTCTAGCCCATTTATCCTGTTTTCAATATTTTTCACTGATTTTTAACTAATTGTTAAAAAAAATTTTACTTTGCGGCAGCATTTTGTAAAGTCGGTTTGTCTTTACAAGCGGCCCTTACCCCTGAAAATTGACGGTTTTCACTGATAATCAACGTATTTAAATTCTAAAATTAACGTTAACATGAGAAAAATTGCATCACTGCTTGCAGTGCTATTGCTATTTACAGCATTAGCATTTGGTCAGGACCGGACGATAACCGGTACCGTGATCGACGAAACAGGTGCCCCGGTACCTGGAGCATCTATCAAAATCAAAGGAACAAGGACAGGTGTGGCTGCTGACAACAATGGTCAGTTTCGCATTCTGGCTAAAAGCGGAGACGTACTATTAGTTACAGGAGCAGGTCTCGAACCTACTGATGTATCTGTTGGTGCGGAAAATACAATTTCCATTTCAGTTAAAAAAGCAATTGTTACAGGTACAGAGGTGGTTGTAACTGCCTTGGGTATCCGTCGTACAGAAAAAGCATTGGGTTATGCCGTTTCAAAAGTCGACCCCAATACAGTACTGCAAAAATCTGAACCAGATCTTTTAAAAGGTCTTCAGGGTAAAGTTCCTGGAGTAGACATCAGGACAACTAATGGTGCTCCCGGTGCTTCTACAAGGATTCAGATCAGGGGTGTTTCTTCATTAAGTCTGGAAACGCAACCACTTATTGTTGTTGATGGAGTTCCTTATAGTAATACACGTTTAGAGACCGGCGGCGTTAGTGCAACCGGTAATGGTTTGGCAAACCTTGACCCCAACGATATAGAAAGCTTTAATATTCTTAAAGGAGCGGCAGCAGCCTCTCTTTATGGTTCAAGAGCTTCAAGAGGGGTTTTAGTTATTACTACTAAATCGGGAAGTGGTAAAAAAGGTGCAAAGCCGTTAAATATTTCATACAAAAGTGGTTTCTCTCTTGAAAAAATTGGCAACTTACCTGACCTTCAGAACTCTTATGGAAATGGAGCACAGCAAAGAGCTGGTTTTGGCTCAAATGGTTCCTGGGGTGCAAGGTTTGGGCAAGGTAAGGTATACAATGGTAACGGTGATGTTATACGTATAAGTGCATCAGGCGTTGACTCTACACCAGCTCCGGGCTCTTACCTGGCAGCCTATCCGGAACTGTTTGACAACCTTGGCCAGGTGGGTTATTTTGCCCATCCTAACAATGTGAGAGATATGTTTAATACCGGCAGATTGTTTGAAAACTCTGTCAATATTAATGGTGGTGAAGGAAATACATCTTTCAGTATGACAGCTTCCAATGTTAATCACCTGGGATATGTAGAGAACTCAGGTTATATAAGAAACAACATTAGCGTAGGCGGACAAACAAAATATAAGAACCTTACCCTGGGTGGAAATGTGTCTTTTGCAAGATCAAAACAAAAGTCAGGTGTAATAGGAGGAGGTAGCGCATTTAACCAATATGGCCGTTATCTGATTCAGGGAAGAGCATGGGACATTCCAAATTACCCTTCCCAGGATAAAGCCGGCAGACCATTATCTTATCTTCCAGGCCAGTATATCAGTCCTTTATGGGCAGCTTATCATAATGTGATTACTACTTGGGAAGAAAGGACAGTTGCCAACTTAAGAGCATCCTATAAATTCAGCAATTCCATTTCATTAAACTACACTTTCGGGGTAAATACTGCTAATATTTTCAGGGATGAAATTTATGATGAATTTACGGATGGCCTGCTTTTGGGTTTGATTCAGGAAGATTCTTACAGACAGCAGGAAATACAGTCCACAATAGTTGCGGTGTTTACACCAAAAATAGGAAAAGACTGGAGCCTGGATTTTAAAGTAGGAAATGACTTCAATAATAATGTAATCAGGAGACAAGGTCAAAGTGGTACAGACCTCATTGTACCGGGTTTATTTAGTATAACTAATACCAACACAAAATCCTTTTTCGCTGATTCAAGAAATAAAAGAAGATTAGTGGGTGTATTTGCAGACGCTACTTTAGGGTATAAGAACTTTGCATTTTTAAACGTAACCGGCCGTCAGGATCGTACTTCTACTCTGCCGTATGAGAATGCAAGTTATTTTTATCCAGGCGTTTCTGGTTCAGTTGTATGGACAGATGCTTTTAAACTAAAATCTAACTGGTTAGATTATGGTAAAATAAGAGTGGGTTATGCTAAAGTGGGTAACGATGCATCCCCACAAAACGGAGAAGACGTTTATAGCCTGAGTACTGTCAGTTTCTTAGGCCAACCTTTTGGTACCCGCGGTTCAACAACGTTTGATCCAGCCTTGACACCAGAGTTTACCAAAGAACTGGAAATTGGAACAGACCTTTCCTTGTTTAAACGCAGGGTTAACCTTGACTTTACCTGGTATGATAAATCATCAACCAATCTTATTTACCCTATTGATGTGCCGGTAACTACGGGTTATACAAGATTTTTTACCAATATTGGTGAAATAACCAATAAAGGAATTGAAATCGGTTTGAACCTTCGACCTATTGTTACCAAAGATTTCACCTGGGAAGTAAGAGGCGCATTTACCAAGAATAAGAATATGGTAGAAAAATTAGTGGATGGTCTTGTAAGAACTAACTTAAGCAGCTTAGCTTATATTGAGGCTGGTTTTCCTTTTGGTTACCTGCGTGGTACCCGGGGAGCCAGATCTGATGCAGGGGATTTACTTATAGACCCTACTTATGGATGGCCTTTAGAAACTCCTACACAAGAGATGATTGGCGATCCAAACCCAGATTGGAAATTAGGTGTTACCAATAGTATAAATTACAAAGGATTCTCACTTAGTGCGGTTTGGGATATGACAAAAGGTGGCGACTTCTTTTCTAATACGGTTCAGTTTCTTCTTGGAAGAGGCGTAACAAGGGATACAGAGAAGGGCAGAGAAGAAACCCATGTTATAACCGGGGTATATGCAGACCCTGCTTCCATTGGAACAACAACATTAAGGCCATTGCTGATAGGTGGTAAACCGGTGCCTAACCAAACAAGGGTTACTTACAATGACTTGTTTTTCGCCAGCGGTTCTGCCTTTGCTTCCACTTTTTCCATCAACGGTCATGATGAATATACTGTTTTCGATGGTACAGTTTACAGATTAAGAGAGGTTACACTAGGATATGATTTACCAAAAAAATTCGTAAGTAAATTAAAATTATCCGCAGTTTCTTTAGTTCTTAGCGGACGTAATCTTTGGTTTAATGCACCGAACCTTCCAAAATATACCAATTTTGATCCGGAAGCAAATTCTACCGGTAACGGTTCTGTTCAGGGTATTGAACAATTTTCAATTCCCACTACCAAAAGATTTGGCGTCAATCTTAATGTAACATTTTAATTAATACAAATATTTACAGTCATGATACTAAATAAAAAGATATTATACATAGTCACCGCAGGGCTATTCCTTTTTGGAACCGGGTGCAAAAAATACCTGGATGTAAACAAAAATCTGAACGATCCAACTCTGCTTCCTGTTTCTGTTTTACTAACAGGAACTGAGCGGACGCTTGGTAATAACATGACCATGGGTTCTGGTTTATCTGCTGGTCTTGCCTGCTATATTCATTGGCATTCAGTTAGAGGTGGTGCCGATGCCTATGGTTTAAAAGGTGATAACATGGATGGAAACTGGTTCGGATTTTACGGCTTAATAGCAAATCTTAATGTTATTATTAACCAGGCTCCCGGTGAAAGCCGTTATGCTTATGCAGGTATTGCTAAAATTTTAAAAGCATATTCTTATAGTGTAATGGTGGATGTTTGGGGGGATATACCTTTTTCAGAATTTGATCAATTCAAAAATGGGATAAAACAACCTAAGTTTGATGATGATGCAGCTATATATCCGCAGTTACTTACTTTAATAGATGCAGGTATTGCCGATCTTAATAATCCTGCAGGCAGTGCTGCACTACTTCGCCCTACAACTGATGACGTAATTTATGGTGGTAGCATCAGCAAATGGATAAAAGCAGCCAACACCATTAAGCTTAAGCTGTACACTCAGTTGCGATTGATACAGAATGTAACGCCCCAGGTAACTGCTTTATTGGCTTCACCTTCAACACTTATCAGTGCTACTAATGAAACCTTCTTAATGCCTTTTGGGCCATTAGGTGCGGCTGATGATCGTAACAATGGATTTGATGATTATTTTGCCTCTCAGAGAAACCAGCATGTAAGCCCTTGGTTATATGAGATAATGAAGGGGATTAGCCCTAATCCGTATACACATATCTTTAACGGAATAGTTGACCCAAGAATTCCTTATTACATTTTTAATCAGCTTGCAGTAACTAGTCCTGCTGTGCCTCCCAATACTACAGAGTACAGGGATGGTCCTTTTGTCTCTATTTATTTTTCTTCACGGGGTCCAAACAGGGATGGTTCGCAACAAACTGCTATCAGCTTATTTGGAATATACCCTGTTGGCGGCCGGTATGATGACGGCCTTGGACAGGTTACAACTCCTGCAAGTGGAACAGGTGCTGGTCCTTACCGTTTTATTACTTATGCTGACAGATTATACCTGGAAGCTGAATTGATAAATGCAGGAATTATAGCTGGTGATGCAAGAGCAAAACTTAGTGAGGCGATGGCTGCCTCTTTTGCTCAGGTTGATTATGTTATCTCAAATTTTGTAAAACCAAGCCAAACAGTTCCACTGCTAATGGGAGCAAACGGAGCTACTCCAACTGCTGCGGTTACTTCTTATATTAATTCTGTTCTTGGTGTATATGATGCCGGAAACACTGCAAAAAAGCTGGAAGTAATAATGACCCAGAAATGGCTTTCTTCCGTAGGATCTGCTGTTGATGCATATACTGATTACAGGAGAACCGGTTACCCTGTTCTGTTTAATCCAAATAATGCTTTAATGGCACCCGGTGGCTTGGTTCAACCTCCGCTAAACGGAAATCCTATATTAAACGCTTTAGGACAAACACAACCTAAAGTACCAGCTATATTAACAACTAATTATCCGCAATCATTACCATGGAGTCAGGTTGAAAGAGAATTGAATGCTAACGCACCGCCTCAAAAACCCGATCCTTCAACGTATAAAATTTTCTGGAAACCATAAATATTAAAAATAAGCAGTATGAAAAATAAAATATTATTATATAGTCTCTTTGCATCCCTCTTTTTGATTGGATGTAAAAAAGACGATGGACCAATCGCAAAAGGCGATGGTGTAACAATAGAGGTTGTGCCTTCAATGGCAATTACAAAGGTTGCCGGCTTTACCGGGGATATTATTCCCAGCACAATTGCCTCTTATGTAGGGAAAATTAAAATTGATTTTCTTTATGCATACCTGGGTATTCCGCTTACCCCACCTGAAAAAGTTGACTTGGTTATAATAAAAAATGGTAACAAAGCCGATGTAAAGGTTTTAAGGGCCGGAATTACCGGACCATTTCCTATTGAGGTTAGCTTTACCGGGCCAGAGCTGGTTACCCTTTTTGGCTCTGTTGTAACCTGCGATGGATTCCAGGTTGGGTTTAATGTATATGCAAATGGGAAAAAATATGAAGCCTATCCTGCCGGCGGTATAGCAGCAGGGAGTGGAGGTGCTACTGATCCTAACCAGCCTGGTTATTCGGTAAACCTTAACTACAATACAAAAGTGGAGTATGACGCCAATATTTACAAAGGTAATTTTGTTGTAGTGTCTGATGCTTTTGAGGATTTTCCTGTAGGTAGCACTGTTGTGCTAACCCAGGTAAGTGCTTTCCAATTCTCCTTTGCGTCACCTGCTGTACAAAATCCTTTACAATTTACTTTAACAGTAGATCCTAACACATTGCTTATTTCAGCACCACGTCAGAAAATTGGCGATTGGTTTCTTTGGGAACCTACTTATACCAATCCAAGTATTGCGGTAGCTGGTACTACCAGTTTTGTAACTCCTTGTAGTAAACTTTTAACTGTAATGCTGGACTATAGGGTAGACCAAGGAGGATTTGGGCCTTATAAACTTGTATTGAGAAAACCATAGATTTTTTATAATATTTTAAAAGGCTGTTTCATTTTTTGAAACAGCCTTTTTTATTTATAACTATTCCTGATAAAGCGGCATTATATTTTTGTATTTTTATCCTCTGAATAATTTTTATGACTGATCAACAACCCAATCAATTAAATATCGAAATATCCGAAGAAGTAGCAGAAGGTACCTATGCCAACCTGGCTATAATTACCCACTCACATGCAGAGTTTGTAATTGATTTTGTGAATGTGATGCCGGGTACACCAAAAAGTAAAGTAAAATCAAGGATTATACTTACACCGCAACATGCCAAGCGTTTTATGAAGGCAATAACAGAAAATATTCAGAAATACGAAGCCTTAAACGGAACCATTAAAGACCTGGAAGAAACACAATTGCCATTAAATTTTGGCGGGCCAACGGCGCAAGCCTAAACCAGTTCTAAGTTCAGGGTTTTTAGTTCGTAGAGTTTATAGCAATTTATTTCTCTCTTGCTTTAAACTTTTGTCCTTTCAAATCACTCTTGCCCAGGTAAACTATAAAGCCAAATATCATTTTGCTAATTTCTTCAATCAGTTGTGATAATTCATCAAACTTTTCACGGGTTATATATTCCCTGTCTAAAGCCCTGTATAATTGGGACTTTACTTCCATTGCTGAACCATTTGATATAGTGAGGAAATTAATGAACTCATTATTA
Organism: Chitinophagaceae bacterium; assembly: GCA_031374245.1. Taxonomy (GTDB): domain Bacteria; phylum Bacteroidota; class Bacteroidia; order Chitinophagales; family Chitinophagaceae; genus JJ008. Next base: position 12,243 of record JANMFO010000053.1, read on the forward strand.
CCTTGTCTGCCAAAACCTTCAGCAATATTATCCATAACAGAGCCAGATGATCCGTTTATCTGGTCTTTCAACTTGTAATCTTTTGATTTTTTTTTGTTCAATAATTTCA
>JANMFO010000073.1:0-3169 GCA_031374245.1 Chitinophagaceae bacterium
TACCGGTATAGATAATTGGGGGTTTCTTACACGTCACCGGAATTGAATTACAGATCAGTGGTTGGTGAAAGAAAAACACCAACCACGGCGTAAATTTATTCTAAACAACTTTCCTGCCTTGAATGACCCTAAATATTATAGCTATTAATGCAATAACAAGTAGAATGTGAATAATACCACCTGCATTAAATGCAAAAAAACCAATTGCCCAACCTATGACCAGTATCACGGCTAGTATATAAAGTATACTTCCCATTTTTTTAAATTTTATTGTTGTAAATATTAATTCCAAACCTCAAGGTAAAGCTTGTTAATTGTTTAAAAAATGACTCAATTCATTAAATCAAATGATTAGTATCAGTACTGGTAGTTTAAGTCCTAGTTCCTCTTCCGAAAAAGCAGCACACCGTTGATGCGTATTGAGATTGGGTGGTGCAGCGGTTCATAGTTCGGCAAGCTCATTAAACCAATAACAGAACTATGGGAAATATTTTCACATACGCCCCTGTTCATATCCTTACTAACCTGTTTTAATTTCCTTCCTGTTCCAGCTTTGTTATATATGCATGTATTGCATCAATAATCCCATCTCTGACACCAGAGGAGACTGAACCCCCTTCTATTATTTTATAATTGGGGCTTCCGGTGTTTAATGCCTTTGCCCCGTAGTAGTAGCCAGTTGCTCTGTATAGTAAGGGTTTTGTTGCGGGCTGTAATTTTAAATTGTTCCATCAGCGGAGAGGCAACTATTCTTTCCACCTGTAAGCGGATAGGCTGCCGGTCTATTTTTATCACTATTCCAAATTTCACTTTATAAAAATAGCACTTGCAGGTTAGTTGGCCATCACTACTGCATAATTTTATCTGTTTTCTTCATAAGCAATGGGCTTTGCGTAACAAAGAATCAATTTTTATATATAAATTTAGCAGCGGTTTTGCACAAATGGAATTCTTATTCCCAGCTGCACAAAGCCGTGAACGTTTGCAGTAAGCATCAGACAACATTAAAAAAAATAAAATTAATTTTTATAATTAAATAGTATGGACGTAAAAAAAGCATACAATATCTGGTCAGACCAGTATGACACAAATAGCAACAAAACAAGAGACCTTGAAGCAATATCTTTAAGAAAGACCTTGTCAACTATTCAATTTTACAACTGCTTGGAAATTGGTTGTGGAACAGGAAAAAACACAGAATTGCTTACATCAAAAGCTAAAGAAGTTTTAGCTGTTGACCTTTCAGACGAAATGCTTGCTAAAGCAAAGAAAAAAATAACTTCTGACAATGTTCAATTTATACAGGCAGACATTACAAACAACTGGACTTTTGTAAATAAACAATATGACCTTGTAACTTTCAGCCTGGTGCTTGAACACATTGAAAAGCTGGATGACATTTTCAGCAAAGTATCAACTGCAACAAGCCCAAAAGGGTTTGTTTATGTTGGAGAACTTCACCCATTTAAACAATATTCAGGAACAAAAGCAAGGTTTGAAACAGAAGCAGGACAACAAATAGTAACTTGTTTTAATCATAATATATCAGACTTTATATCAGCTGCAAAAAATAATGGCTTTGAAATAATGGACATTGAAGAATATTTTGACGACAATGACAGGACAATTATTCCAAGAATATTAACCTTACTATTTAGAAAAAAGTAACCCAATTATCGCAGATTGAAAATAATTTTTAAAGTATGTCTAAACAAATACTAATTTGGAAAAAAGGCCGTGGGAAATTAGGAGTTCTCTCCCCTTTGATTGGCTCCTGGGTTGCAGAAACTGAATCTCCTATGGGCAAATTAAAGTGTACAAGAGTTTTTGAGCATGTACTGGGAGAAAACTTTATTCAATTGACAGCTAAATGGGCTTTTTCAAAATCTGTATACACGGAACATGCAATCATTGGTATTCGTGACGGTAAGCTTTCATTCTGGTCATTTACTTCCGACGGAAAAAATTCTCAAGGTTCAATTGCAGACGGTACAGATATTCATGCTGAAGCAATCTGCTTTGAAGCACAAATGCCCGCCGGACTGGCACGAATGATATACTGGCCTAATCCTGACGGCGGCTTTAACTGGGCAGTTGAATCTAAAACAAAGAAAGGCTGGAACCGTTTTACTATGCACCATTATAAATCATCAGAATAAGCAACACAACTTACAACAAGGGATTTTACTCAAGTGTTGCTGTAGGGAAGTACAATCAACAATATGCAAATTCAAATTCTGGTTCGGGTTTTGCAAACATCGCTGAACTTTAATTCTTAACTTCAGTAAAATAATTTCAATCGGCAGCAGCACCGGGCAGACGGAATACTTATTCTACACCTGCGCAAAATTCTGCCCGTTACTTACCTGCGATAAAAATCATAAACCATAAAAAATGAAAAAAATTACATTATTATTTTACCTGTTTGTTGCATTACAAAGTAATGCACAGCAAGACACCACAAAAGTTGAGCAATATTGCGAAGTGGTAGCAACTGCCCGTTTATTAAGCACCAAGGTTACTATTGACATAGACTACGGTGAAGAAAGAAGCATATGGAAAGATAATCGCCTGAAAGACGAAAATGGAAAACTAAGAAAGTTTAACACCACCATAGATGCAATAAACTACCTGGGAAAAAATGGGTGGAAACTTGTTAATGCCTTTCCGGTTTTAACGGGAAACGGACCAATGGTTTATCACTATGTATTTAAAAAAGAATTTTCAAAAGCTGAAGCTGAATAACTTCCGCTTTGAAAGGTGTTACAATAAAAGCAGCACACCAAAGGTGTACTGAGCTAGCCGGAATATTTTTACCGGCAACAGTGGAAAGAAACTTGCCACAAATTATTCAAAGAAATACTGACGATCTTCCGGCTATTTAGGGATTTCTCTTTTTACTCATGGCAAATAACTACATTTAAAATATGAATTGATGTTCTTTTTAACATAAAACTAACGACAATGCCAAAGTTTGTAATTGAAAGAGAAATACCCGGTGCCGGTAAATTATCTTCGGAACAATTGAAAGCCATTTCGCAAACTTCCTGCGGAGTGCTAAGCAAAATGGGTACTCAAATTCAGTGGGTACACAGTTATGTAACTTCAGACAAAATCTATTGTATCTACAATGCCCCTAATGAAGAAATGGTTCGGGAACATGCAAAAC
>JANMFO010000111.1:0-9242 GCA_031374245.1 Chitinophagaceae bacterium
TCGGGAAAAGATAAAAGATAGCTTTGACTAAACTATTTCACCTTCTAAATCATAATCATACGCCTTGGTGATTTTTACATTTACAAATTCACCAATAGGGAGTTTTTTAATAGAATGAATGACAACTTCATTATCTACTTCTACCGAATCAAATTCAGTGCGGCCCAAGTAACGGCCAGCTTCTTTTTTATCAATTAAGGTTTTGAAAGTTTTACCTATTTTTTCCTGGTTCAGTTCAAAAGAAATTTCCTGCTGCACTTCCATTATTTCCTGTGCCCTTCTTTCTTTTTCTTCCGCAGGCACATCGTCAATTAAAGCAAAGCCGCTGGTGCCTTCTTCATGACTGTACGTAAAGATGCCTACTCTATCAAACCGCTGACGTTGTAAAAATTCTTTCAATTCTTCTATGTCGTCTTGTGTCTCACCGGGGAAACCGGCAATCAAAGTGGTTCGTAAACAAATACCCGGTACTCTTTCACGAATAGCGGCGGTCAGGTCTTCCATCTCTTCTCTTGTAATCTGCCGCTTCATTGCTTTCAGCATATTGTTGGCCGCATGTTGCAAGGGCATATCTAGGTAGTTGCAGATATTATCCCGGTCTCTGATTACATCTAATATCTCCAGTGGAAATTTAGAAGGATACGCATAGTGCAAACGTATCCATTCCAATCCTTTTATATCAGCCAGCCGGTGCAACAAATCGGGCAGCATTCTTTTTTTATAAATATCCAATCCGTAATAAGTCAATTCCTGTGCAATGAGCATTATCTCTTTTACCCCTTTTCTTACTAAGCTTTCTGCTTCTTTCACCAGTTCTTCCATCGGCCGACTTACATGCTGGCCCCGCATCAAAGGAATGGCACAGAAAGCACAGGTGCGGTTGCAGCCTTCAGATATTTTGAGATACGCATAATGTTGTGGCGTGGCCAATAATCTTTCGCCTATCAGTTCCACTTTATAATCCGCTTCAAACTGTTTTAAGATAAGCGGCAGTTCCATTGTACCGAAATAAGCATCTACTTCTGGTATTTCTGCTTCCAGGTTATTCTTGTACCGCTCACTCAGGCAGCCAGTCACATAGACTTTGTCAATTTTCCCTCTTCTTTTCAGTTCCACCTGGTTCAAAATGGTATTGATACTTTCTTCTTTGGCCTTATCAATAAAACCGCAGGTATTTACCACCACTATATTATGGTCTGATTTTTTATTCTCATGCACCACATCAATCTCGTTAGCCAATAGTTGGCCGCTCAGCACTTCACTATCCACCATATTCTTACTGCACCCGAGGGTGATAATATTGACCTTGTCTTTCTTTAGTGTCTTTGTTTTCATAATAATCCGGCAAAGGTAGCCTAACAATTATAAATCTCTTAAGATGTTGTGTCAAAACAATTGATGACTTTTGCGCCACCATGCTGCAACTTAATAACATAGAAAAATGGTATGGCAGTCACCATATCTTCAGTATTAATGACCTGAACCTTCCTGCAGGTATCTATTGGTTGAAAGGAGCTAACGGGGCAGGAAAATCCACTTTTATGAAACTGCTGGCTGGCCTTATTCCGTTTAAAGGGGATGTATTCATTGATGAAAAGATATCCATCCAAAAAAATCCCGTTCATTACCGCCTGCTTTTGAACCATGCTGAAGCCGAACCCGTTTATCCTTCTTTTTTAACGGGTAATGAGCTTATTGATTTTGTAAGTACTATAAAAAAAGGAACAAAGGAACAGGTAAATGAAATCAGGCAGATACTTGGAATAGATGATTATCTGCAAAATCCCACTGGCAGTTATTCGAGTGGTATGCTGAAAAAACTTTCTTTGCTGCTGGCTTTTATCGGCCAGCCAAAATGGATATTGCTGGATGAGCCCTTGACAACCCTAGACCAATCTTCTCAAAAAGGATTGTGTGAACTAATCATGCAGCAACAGCAACAAAAAAATATTTCCTTTATCATCACATCCCATCATGATATAGAAAATAATGATATCCGGTTTGATAAAACATTTATACTGAAAGATAAGGAACTGGTAACTGTCAGCCAACCAATATGAATAGTACTGCCAATATATTACAGCGTTCTATTATTGCTCCCTATTACCGGAGGAATTCCGGCTTTTTTCTCTTTATCTTTTTCTTGTTATTTGGATTGTATCCCAATTTCAAACAAACACTGGAGCTTCATTATGTATTTATTAATGGAATTTCTACTTCTGTTGATTTTTTTCTTATCGCATTACTTATTTGGATTCTATACTCGTTCAAAACCATTCAATTCGTTAATGGATGTGCAAAAAGTAAAACATACAATTTTCTACAGCACCTGAATGCCTTAGCACCTCGCAAACGTTTTTTTCAGTTACTACTACTTCAACTGCAGCTGATGGCACCTGTCTTAGGCTACGGACTCGCAGTTGTAATCATTGCGGTAATCAATCATCATATAGCAGGTGGGTTGGCAGTTGTATTTACATTGGTAAGTCTTTGTGCTTTTACTACTGCTGCTGCGTATTTTTTATTGCAAAAGACAAAATGGGAAGGATTAAATATAGTAATGCCTTCTTTACATTTACCCGGCAACCTATTTTCTTTTTTATTGAAATTTATTTTCAATGAACAATTTGCAGTGCTGTTGGTGCTTAAGTTAATTACATTCAGTTGCCTGTATTTTTTTGCCAAAACAGATGCACAGGTATTTGAAGACAGAATGTTGTGGCTTTTATATCTCACCTCACTGGTTGGACATAGTATTCTCATTTACCGCAACCAGCAATTCATGGAAACCAAAATGTCTTTTTACAGAAACCTTCCGGTAAAGCCGGTGGCTACCCTGCTCTCATTGCTGGGTGTTTATGTCGTTGTATTGATACCTGAAATATGGGCTTTGAAAGGGGTAGCCCTAGAGCAACATGCAGTAGCAAATTATATATGGATGATATTGACAGGGCCTTCGTTACTGCTTCTACTGCATTGCATGTTATACACAGAAGACATGAAGATGGAAGGGTTTTTACAGCTGCTCTTTGGGGTGTGGATTGTAATGTTGTTCTTTAGCCTATCGTCCAATCGCTGGTTATTGCCGCTGATTTGCCTCAGCATGGCAACCTTTATTTTCTTTACTTCCTACTATCGTTACGAAAAAAATACAGCAGTGGAAGGACTGGAATAAATATTATTCACTATTCTTTTCGTTCAAGGTTAAACAGACTATCTACAAATTCATGCTTATCAAATACCAGTAAATCTTCCATCTTTTCTCCCACACCAATAAACTTCACTGGTATTTTAAATTGCTCGGCTATTGCCAGCACCACACCACCTTTAGCTGTTCCATCAAGCTTGGTAATGGCTATTGCAGTTACATCCGTAGTCGCTGTAAAATGTTTCGCCTGCTCTAATGCATTCTGTCCTGTAGAGCCATCCAGCACCAATAATACTTCATGAGGTGCATTTGGTATAGTCTTCTGAATCACCCGTTTAATCTTACTTAATTCATCCATTAAATGGGCTTTGTTGTGCAAACGACCTGCTGTATCAATTATTACTACATCGCTTTGCTTTGCTACGGCACTTTGTACTGTATCGAAGGCAACGGCCGCCGGGTCGCTGCCCATATCTTGTTTTACAATTGGCACTCCCACCCTTTCACTCCAGATAGTTAACTGGTCAACCGCTGCAGCACGGAATGTATCGGCTGCTCCCAGCAAAACATTCTTACCAGCCTTCTTAAAATTATATGCCAGCTTACCAATCGTTGTTGTTTTACCAACGCCGTTTACCCCCACCACTAATATGATATAAGGCTTCGTTGGCAAATCTGTATCGAAAGCATAACTATTTGATTCAGGCGCATCTACCAACAATCCTTCAATTTCTTCCTGCAGCATTTTATTCAGCTCAGATGAGTTGAGGTATTTATCTTTTGCTACCCTTTTTTCTATTCTCTCAATAATCTTAACCGTTGTTTCAATACCTACATCGGCACTTACCAATGCTTCTTCCAGGTTGTCCAGCACTTCTTCATCTACCGAGCTTTTACCGGCTAGCGCCTTGGTGATTTTGGCAAAGAAACCTTCCTTGGTTTTTTGCAAACCCTGGTCAAGACTTTCCTTTTCTTTTTTGCCGAACAGTTTATTGAAGAATCCCATGGTGCTACTATTTTATTTCTCGCCAAGGTGCAAAGCCGCAAAAGCGTCTTTGCATGCCAATTGGATTTAAACAACAAAAGCCATCCGTCTTGTCACGAATAGCTTTTGAATATTTTTTACCACTCAAAATTACTTCTGAGCTAAAAAGTCTTTCACTTTCTCTTTGTGAATGATTTGCTCTTTAAAAGTATAAGCACCAGTTTTAGGACTGCGAACAGCCTTAATCACTTTGGTCCAGTTCTTTGCTTCGGCTGAGGCTTTCAGGTCTTTTACTTTAGCGTTCTTTGATGCTGCTTTTGCCATGATTACTTGATTTCTTTATGAACAGTTACTTTTTTCAGAATCGGGTTGAACTTTTTCAGTTCCAATCTTTCAGGATTGTTCTTTTTATTTTTCACAGTGATGTAACGGCTGGTGCCGGGCTTACCACTTGTTTTGTGTTCAGTACATTCTAAAATTACCTGTACACGACTTCCTTTCTTTGCCATTTTATAAAACTTTTAAATAGTGTTAGATTTTTTCGCCTCTTGCTCTCAGTTCTTTCACTACGCTCAGCAAACCATTTTTATTAATGGTACGCAATGCGGTAGTTGATAATTTCAACGTAATCCATTTATCCTCTTCGGCAAGGTAGAAACGCTTCTTCTGAAGATTAGGCAGAAAACGACGCTTTGTTTTGATATTAGAGTGAGAAACCTTGTTTCCACCTATCGGAACTTTACCTGTAACCTGACAAACTCTGGCCATAATTGATACAATTTTTCGGACGGCAAAGGTAGGGGAAAGAATGAATAATTAAGAATGAATAATTAAGAATTTTACCCAAAAGCCGAATTTTTACTAACAAGCTGCAAAAACCAGCTTCTCCTTGATTTTCAAGGGGCGAAAATACAGGTTTTGAGCCCGGCTCGGTTCTTTGGGCATCGTCCCTTGCGTCGCACTGTGTTCAGGGTTCGGCTCGCTGCTCATCTTTTTCACGCAAAGACGCCAAGGAGCAAAGTCACAAATTTAATCCTCTCTTTGCGCCTTATGAGCTTTGCGTCTTTGCGTGCAATATAAAAAGCCGAACAGAATTCCTGCAGATGAACAGTGCGACGCAAGGGACGATGCCATATATTGTGTCGCTGGTAACATCATTCCTTTCCCCTTTTGCCCGATTGCCTGTTTTCAAATAACTTCGCCACTCATTACTTATTAACTCTTTTACTTACCAATTAATTATCTGAAATATGGCATACGATGTAGTAGTTCTCGGAAGCGGCCCCGGCGGTTATGTGGCGGCTATCCGTGCATCTCAGTTAGGATTTAAAACAGCGATTATTGAAAAAGAAAGTCTTGGTGGTATTTGCCTGAACTGGGGCTGTATTCCAACCAAAGCCCTGCTGAAAAGTGCCCAAGTGATGGAAGACATTAAGCATGCCAGCAGTTTTGGTATTGAAGCAACAGGTACGGCGAATTTTGAAGCAGTGATAAAAAGAAGCCGTGGGGTAGCAGATAAAATGAGTAAGGGTGTTACTTTCCTGATGAAGAAGAATAAGATTGATGTGGTAATGGGCTTTGGTAAGCTGAAAGCAAAAGGACAAATAGAAGTGACTGGTGCCGATGGCGGTAAGAAAATAGTAGAAGGAAAACATATCATCATTGCAACAGGCGGTCGCAGCCGTGAGTTGCCTGCATTGAAGCAAGATGGTAAAAAGATTATTGGTTATCGTGAAGCAATGAATCTTCCATCTCAACCAAAATCAATTATTATAGTCGGTAGCGGTGCAATAGGTGTTGAGTTTGGTTATTTCTACAACAGCATGGGAACAAAAGTTACCATCGTTGAATTTTTGCCACGCATCGTTCCGGTAGAAGATGAAGAAATTTCTAAAGAACTCGATAAAAATTTCAAGAAGAGTGGTATTGATATAATGGTGAACAGTGAAGTAATTGCTGTTGACACATCAGGTGCTGGTGTAAAAGCAACAGTGAAAACCGCTGACGGAGAAAAAATATTGGAGGCGGATATTTTATTGAGTGCTGTAGGTTATACTGCTAATATTGAAGGAGTTGGTTTGGAAGAACTCGGTATTAAAACAGATAAGGGCCGTATTATGGTGGATAAATATGGCCAGACAAATCTGCCGGGATTTTATGCTATTGGTGACTGTGCACCAGGACAGGCATTGGCCCACGTTGCCAGTAAAGAAGCCATCATTACAGTAGAAAATATTGGTTACAACGAAAAGAAATATAATCACCAGCCTGAAGCATTGGATTATAACAATGTGCCGGGTTGTACTTATTGTTATCCAGAAATCGCTTCTGTTGGCTACACCGAGAAGCAAGCGAAAGAAGCTGGTTACGAAGTAAAGGTTGGTAAGTTCCCATTAAGTGCAAGTGGTAAAGCATCTGCAGCCGGACATACCGAAGGATTTGTGAAAGTGGTATTTGATGCGAAATACGGTGAGTGGTTGGGCACACACATGATTGGTTACAACGTAACTGAAATCATTATTGAAACAGTGCTTGGTAGAAAATTAGAAACTACTTATCATGAAGTGCTGAACAGCATACACCCCCATCCTACTATCAGTGAGAGTGTGAAAGATGCGATTGAAGTGGCGTATGGCGAGGCGATACATTTGTAAGAACTTCGTTTTATAAGATTGAAAGGGATTATGAGGAAACTTGTAGTCCCTTTTTTGTTACAGCCCTATAAAAACGGAATTATTGAATTTCATTTATTCTATAAATCAAAAATTCTTGCTTACTGTAAACATTAATAAGCTCTCCTTTCATATCCTTTGCTTCATGGGATCCCTAAATAAAGTATTTCTTTCCTACTTGAAAAAAACTACTATCATACATTTCAGGGCACTGTATTAATCCAACAAATTCCTTACTGTCGCTCACTTTCTTAAACTTCATCCCTACCCAAACTGACAAAACTCCGCATGACACAGTCTGTTTCTGAACCTCAATTAAAATACAGGTATCATTAATTTCTTTTTTAGAATTATTACATCCAAATAAGTATAAAAAAGAAATGAAAATGAAAACTCGATGACACATAAAACTATCCAGGCTTTTATAAAGACCTTTTACAAGTTAGAGTTAAATCATTACAAATAAAAAGGGGCCACTTTTCAGTGACCCCTTCGCTTGCCGTTAGTATTGGTACCTTTTCTATATAAAAATTATAGTTTAATAAACTTCTGCTTAATAGACTCCCCATCTCCCTTTTTTGCTGCAAGGAAATACATGCCGGGCTGTAAACGGCTGATGTCTATTTGCAGCATTTTGGACGTAATCATCACAACCATAATGGTTTGTCCATGTAAATTGGTTATCTGAATACTTTTCCCCACCCACCTCACATCATATGAAAGGTCGAGAGTTAACTGAGTAGTAGCCGGAACGGGATACAATTTGGGTTGCAGCCATTTCGGGTCTTCTTCTGGTACGGATATTTCAAATATCAGCGGCGCATCCAATCCTTTTGAAGAAAGAAAACTATTTCGAAGACCGCCTGTTACAAACAGTGCTTTCATTCTTGCCTTCTGCCCAAGGGTAAACAGGTTAGTACATTCATCGCTTGTAAAATCCATGTAATTTGAATACATATCACCAGTCGGGCCATTGCCACAGGTAATACGGACACCAGTTGGACAACCGGCTGTATAACTGGCTTGCTTAGGAGTATCAGATACACCGTCGTCACCACAGTTCTCATCACCCCACAGGTGCTTTAAGTTGAGCCAATGCCCTGCTTCATGCACAATCGTTTTTTGGTCAAGGCCAAAAGCTGAAAAGCCTATTACCAGTCCATCTACATTTTGCGGACCACCGATAACACTGGAGTAGCCAGCAAAATCGCCCAAACTACAAACCCAGATATTCAGATAGCTTTTTGGATCCCAGGCATCATCACCCATTTCAACAGAAAATTTCACTTTATCATCAAATGACCAACTGGTAACAGGAGTATATTTTCTTACAATACCGGTTGTGTATCTTTTTCTGGGGTCTGATGTGGCAAGTTTAAATTCTATTTCGCAATCAGCCGCCAGCGATTTAAACACAGCCGGTGTATTTACAGAATCGGCATTCTGATGGCGGAAAGACTTATTTAATGTTTTGAGCTGTTCGATAACCACCGCATCGCTTATTTTTTCTCCGGGATTATGATATAAAATATGAACAACAACTGGTATTGTGATAACAGAACCTGAAGTTGGAGTTATACCGTCCATGCCGGGGACTGCAATATCCTGTCTTGAAAATGTAGCAATGGTATTGTTATCAGTAACTGAAAGATTGTTTTGTAATTGCCTTTGTGTATAAGAAATGGTAGCACAACTTTTTTGAGCAGTCAGTTGACCGGCAAACGCCAATGTAATAAGGACATAAAATAGTACCACCTTCATAAATCCAGATCATTATAGGGTTACGCCTTGCAATAAATACTGCCAGGAGTAATTCAGAGAAATTGGAAATAATGAGGATAAACGGGAATTAAAAAAGGAAATTCAGGGATATGACTTTGAGGTAAGAATCTTCGGATAGGGTAACTACGTCGTAAATATAATAATATTCCTTTAGGTTGTATGTATTTGTCAATGTATATTTTGTATCGTATTTTTCCGATTGATGGCATTGGCTTTTGAAAGCTTTAACAGGCTTACAATCAGTCAGTACTTATTTTTGTATTAACCTAATCATTATTCATGAAAAGAATATTTTATCTGACTCTTCTTGTAGCTTTTTCAGCTTGTAATCCTAAGGAACCGAATACTCCGGATACCCCTGATGCCAATGCTCCTAAAAGCATGAGCTACTCCATCATCAGTACTTATCCGCATGATACTTCTTCTTATACACAAGGGCTGTTGTTTTATAAAGGCGAGCTGTACGAAGGAACTGGCAATTATGGATTTTCCAAGCTTAAGAAAGTGGATTTAAAAACCGGCAATACCCAAAAAGAAATTGCATTGGATAAAAAATATTTTGGCGAAGGAGTTGCTATTTTAAATGATACTGTTTATCAACTTACCTGGAAAGAAAAAAAGGTGTTCGTCTATACACTAAAAGAATTTAGTAAGA
>JANMFO010000125.1:0-2975 GCA_031374245.1 Chitinophagaceae bacterium
ATATCAACGGTATCTTTTACTTTAAGATAAATATTAGGAGCAATGACACCCTCAGGTGCCGGGTCATGAGTTATTCTCCAATAATTCAACTGATAAGGTGAGAAGTTAATTGCATCCTTTATAAACAACTTTAATTTAAGATATGGATAATCAGTTGCGCTGATATTTGAGATATCATAACTCAATAAACCGGGATCTATTCCAGCAACAAGAACTGTTTCCTGACCCAAAGGACTAACACCAATGACACTAAGTCTGGCTGTATCGCTTACTGGAAGCTCTGGCAACGACGAACCATTAAACTCAACCAGTTTCCATTTTTTGGCTCTGCCAAAAAGTGGCGATTCAACAAAACCAGTTGTATCAGAGGTTTTTATATTTATGTCAAGGATTAACTTGTCAAAAATGCTTTGCCCCATCGTATATAAAGACTGAAAACTTCCCTGGCCATTCTTTCTATATGCAAAAATCCATGTTCTTGGCCTGTTGAAACTATCTAAAATAGCAAAGCCTTGATTTTTGAAAGTATGATATAAAGAATTTCCCGAACCGTAATAAGTTGTATCATTTTTCCAAACGTCCGGATAAGCAGCTGGTATAGGAGACGAAGATGGAACATTCGCCCTGGCAACTACATAATAACCATCAGGTACAACATTATTCAGGAAATTCATCATTTTCCTTCGCCCAGCTGTGTCATAATAGGAGTATTCAAAATTGAAACCCTTGTTAGCGCCACATGTTTGTGGCGAACTCTCATAAAGGCCTCCTGATGCAGTAAAAGAATTTGGCATAGGTTTAAGTGAGTTTGGATGAAAAACATTTAGAATTACCGAATTATAACTACATCCCCCTTCAATAAGAGGACTGCCATTTACTGAAACTGTGAACTCTGTATTCTGAACTCCACCTTCAGGGAAAATTGTATTGCGGGCAAAAATATTCTGGTATACTGAATCAAAAGCCCATTTTCTGTCAGAACCTAAACTGATATTAAACATTGATGATTCTAAATGCTGGTAATAGTGTGACTGATTAAACCCATCACCATGATTAGCCAGATACAGAAATGAGGAATAATTCCAAACTGGTAATCCACTGGAAGGTACCGGCGCTACTCTCCAGTAGTAAACAGTATTATCAGTGAATGTAATACCGGGAATAAATTCCAGCACACCACCTGTTGAGGTTATTGATCTTGTTACTTTAACAGGTGAATTGAACAATTTTGTAGTGTCAATCTCCATATTATACTGCCTTGAAGAACCGAATGGATTAGCAGTAGATGCATACAGTTTAATATTCTGCTGATTGACAATTGCATAATTATATGGTGAAATTGTTCTTGCCTCATCTTCATATATGAAAAATTCCTTGGTAACCGAATTGTTAGTTTCATATAATTCGTCCACCGCATTATCTGCATCTACGGTTATGGTTATTTTATTTAAACCTTTATCCCTTGTGGCAATAATTGGGATCGAATATGAAAGTGAATCACTAAAGCGTATGCCAGGGATGGTATCCCGCTGTATTACCTCTGTCGTAAGATTAGGATAAGTTCTTTTCAATTCCACTACAATAGTTTTACTATTTGCTTTGCCAAGGTTAATAAAACTGGCATCAACCTTAAACGAAGATTCCGCTACCGAAATAAAAGAAGGTGATACTTTAACAAGTGGGGCTTCAATAGCGTAATCGGGTTTGGGAAATGAATTAAGCCTTATAGCAGGATCCCCATGCAGGGTAGCTTGCTCACATTGCAGCCGGGCATAGAAATCATTTTGTGTAGTAATATTATAAGTTTGGATAATAGATTCTTTCATCATCTCGCCCAGTGTGCTCCCGTACTTTATTTTGGAAATTGAATTATAGGTACCCGTATTATATATATCCAGGTAGTGTACAATTCCCAGGGAAGTACTGGCAATTGAAGCTATACCTCCCCTGTCCTGTGCCAATACAAATTTTTCTGATATAGTCTCTTTGATCTGGAGACGGGCAAGGTTAAAATTAAAAAGGTTACCCGCATTACAACCTAATAATACAAACACAGGATATTTACCTGGGTTATTATAACTCTGTGGGTTATCAAGATTATACTCCAGTGTAGATGCAGATGAATGTCCGAAATAAGTTACTACCCCTATCCCTTCCTGAAAAAGGTTCTGCATTCGTATGCTGTTGGACTGTTCAACAGGATCAACAGAAGTTTTACTAAAACTATGAATCTTACCACCGTAAAAAGTGTCAGAAATAATGTCTTTGTATTTGCTCATATTAACATCCAGAATTGCCTGAAGGTTTGCATCACTTGCCCCAACAACATGCACTACATTTTTCATCCATGCTTTATCATTAATCAGCGGTGATGAAAAAGCCTGTTGCTGTTCATATTCTACCACCTTACTTAAATAAGTAGCCACTTCATCAGCATTAATAGCAGAAATACGTCCAATAGGTACCTGGGGAATTCCATCAAGGCCGGGATTGGCAGTTAGCAAAATATCCGATGCCGGAACACCAAATGTGGGAATAAAATGAAGCTTATCAATATTAGAATTACTTTCCCCACTTCTGAAACCATCATATCTGACACCTTTACCAATCAGTAAGACATTCTTAACCGGCTGATTGAATGTATTTCTTGCCCACCTTGTAAAACTGCGGATAGATTCCGGGTTATTTTTTATACCGAAAGCAAATTGATCTATCAATTGATCAATCATATAAATTTTTGCATTATGGCCACCACCACTTGCAGAACTACGATAAGACCTGTAGGCATCTATTGGATTTGTTGCATTAGCCCCAACCGTTAATGAGGGATGTGAAATAATTAGATAATTTCCCTGATTTGCCGGCAAAGCATAATTGATAAAATTGCGTTGTTGCAGTAACGTCACATCTGCAGGAAAGGATGGATTTTGTGTTACTAAAATCATCTTTCTTGGGGTTGCCGATGGTTGCAAAAC
>JANMFO010000206.1:0-65146 GCA_031374245.1 Chitinophagaceae bacterium
TCAGAATGTGTTTTGCCTTTTAATGATTGATCAAAACTTATTTTATCATCGACAGCTGTGGTCGGGAAGTCGTTATGTGTATCAATCAGTATCGAACGGAAATGAATCTTTTTTGATAATTGCGCTGAAGTGATAATTGAAATAAAGAGAAATGAAAACAAAAGGAAATAGAATTGACGGATTTTCATGATTATTTATTTTTTATTTGATGCTGCAAGAGCTTTTTTCTTCATCGGGTTAAATAATACTCTTAAGATTAACGGTATTAATGGTGGTATCCAGAATGCAATTTTTGGTGCAACCAGATACACAAAAGAAAAAATGATAAATATTACCGGCACGGCCAGTGCCCTTGTGGAAAAGAAACGAGCCATCGGCTTTGTAAGGTTTTCACTGATATTTCTTTTTGGGTTGCTGATATAACGCCACATGAAAAAATTAATAAAACCAAGGCTGGCAATATTGGCTGTATAAAATATTACCGGGGTCATTGTTTTTGTCCTCACATATTCGCTATAAAAACCTGTGCTGAATGGCATCATTGCAACGGTAAGTAAAAAGAAAATATTCAGCCAGATTAAATTGTTAGTAAAGTTGATAACATAACCAAACATGCGGTGATGTATAATCCAGTACTGACCAATCAATAAGAAGCTAATTAAAAAACCAATAAATTTTGGAATGATCTCAGAAAGTTTATGAAGCAGGGCTTTGTCTGTTACAGGTCCTTCATGTATTTCCGGGATTTTGATTTCTATGACTAACAATGTAATGGCAATGGCAAAAACTGCGTCACTGAAAAGAATAAGGCGTTCCAGTTGAAATTCTTTCCGGAGTTCGTTGTGCAGGTCGTTACTCATAAGCAGTAATGGGATGGTAAATTACCTCACTTTTTTCACTTACTCAGCAGGAAATAATTATGTGATTGTTATTCTTCCTCTTCTACTTTAAATAGTAAAGGTGCAAGGCCGTTTTGAAAACGCAGATAAGCGTCTTTGATGTATTGATGAAAGTCATAGTCTCCTGCAAGTTTTGTAAACATAAATGAGGGCCGGAAAACCCGCATAAAACTATCGAGTGCATTGCCGTCCAGTTTAGTCAGGCGGCGCACCAATGCCTTGTTGAAACGATAGTCAATAAATTTATCCTGCTCCTGCTGATACAATCTTTTTTGAAAAGAGGCGATACTTTTGTTTCGTTTAAAACGGAACATGTTGATGATCTCATCCAGGTCAAACCCTGCGCCAACACCATATTGCGGAGTTACTGTTTTTAATTTCGGCTTCTGATAGTTGAAAATTTTAGCATAATCAAGCCGGTTTTGTATAGAATCCTGCCGATAATTTTTAAGTTTAATTTTTACTTCTCTCAATATTGGTACACTTACCTGAAGTGATATATCAAAACCCATCGTGTTGACGATTTTCAACACAGGAAATTTCATTGTTGGTTTATTCAGGTAGCTGAACCAGATTGAATCTTTTTCTGCCACTTCTATTTCATAAAAACCTTCGTTGTTGGTAATGGTGCCTTTGCCCGAAGTGGAAAGTACACTTACTGCTTCCAGCGGGTAACTTCTGGAGCTGTCATACACTGTTCCTCTTATCTTATACAGCTGTGCCGTGGCTGATGACACGGCCGCAAACAGAAAGAAAATACTAAATGATGTTATGTAAAAATATCTCAGGTGCAAAATTTTGAATTGGCAGCAAGTAACAAAAGAAAATGCAAAAGCTAAGGTAAAGTGTGGTTTCTCTTAAGCCTGTAACCCGGCAGATTAAGTAATCATCCTTTTAATACCTGCTCTATTATTTTAGGATAGTGTTCATGCTCCAGGGCATGAATGCGTTCTGCCAATGTTTCTGTTGTATCATTTTCCAATACGGGGCAGGTGGCCTGAAAAATGACTTTACCATGGTCATATAGTTCATCTGCATAATGGATAGTAATACCGCTTTCTCTTTCTTTGCTGGCAATAACCGCCTCATGAACATAATGCCCATACATACCCTTTCCCCCATATTTTGGCAGCAGGGCAGGGTGGATATTGACTATTTTTCCCGGGTACTCCCTTATTAATACAGAGGGTAATTTCCATAAAAAACCAGCCAATATGATAAAATCGATTTTGGTCGATTTTAGCTCATTTATGTATGAATTTTCGCTAAAAAAGACCTTTTTATTGATAAAAAGGGTCGAAATATGATTTTTTTCAGCAACTGCAAAAGCACCTGCATTTGGGTTATTGCTTGCAATAAGGGCTACTTTTACAGCAGGGTGGCTATGAAAATGATCAATGATTTTGGCAGCATTACTCCCCCCCCCGGATGCAAAAATGGCCAGCCGGATTTCCTTTGTACCAACTCCGGATTCCCGACTCATAACTTCCGGCTCCTGACTCTTCTCCCCAATACCAATCTTGTTTCCAATTTTCCGGATATACTTAATAAAAAAAGAATATTGGCCAAAGGGAATACTAATCAGAATGACAGCCATTGGCCATATTATAGTAATGAGCAGAATATAAACCAATGTCCACAGCCAGTCTTGCCCGATAGCGAGGGCATTCATAATTTTTTTACCAGCAAAACCAGTGGCACTGCCACCTATTGCAAATGTGCAGAGGATTAATGCCAGTTGAAGACTGTTTACTTTCCACTTCTTTTGTAGTTGTTCAAACATGTTTAGTACCTAATATCAGGGTTATTAATCCCCGGTTTCTTTATGAGCCGCAAAAGTGAGGAAAAAACAGGCAATCTGAGCCGCATTTTTCTAATATCAGAATATTACTCACAATGTTGACTGATTTATGACAAACAGATTTGTATCATTACACAAAACGGCATAAAATCCTCTGAAATGCAGGCTGGTAGCGGCTCAAAATTTTTTTAAACACGTTAGTGTTTTGTTAACTTCCTGACTTATTTTTGCGGCTGATTAATTGATTTTATCCACATTTTTCAGCATCAATTGTGTCTATGATTCCTTGTAAACCCATGACCACCAAACAGGCACTGTTTGTACTTTCTTTTTTTGTTTTTTCTATAGTAAGTGTTTCCGCACAGGATTTGGCTACTGCAGGCAAAGCTTTGTATAATTCAAAATGTGCAAGCTGTCACCAAATACTCAAAGATGCTACCGGCCCTGCTTTGGCTGGATTAGAACAAAGACATAAATGGGCAGATCATAATGAACTATTGAAATGGGTGAACAACCCGTCTGGTTACATGGCCAATGACCCTTATACACAGGGTTTGAAAGTTAAGTATATTTCAATGATGTCAGGATTTCCTGATCTCACTATTAAAGATATTGATGCCATAGTTGCATATATTAATTTTGCAGCTGCACCTCCTCCTCCGCCGCCACCTGGTGCAGAAGCGCCTCAAACTTCCAATAGCAATGCCATTATTTTCGGCGTTATCTCTCTTATACTTGCCATCATTGCTTTAATATTAATGCAGGTTAACAGTAACCTAAAAAAAATGAGTGATGATGCAGAAGGCATCCGCCGCCCCGAACAGGTTCCTTTTTACAAAAACAAGGTGTACATCGCCATGTTGTCATTGTTATTCTTTGTTATTGGTGGTTATTATGTAACCAAGGGAGCAATCGGGTTGGGCCGTCAGAAAGACTATCAACCTGTACAGCCAATTTATTATTCGCATAAAGTACATGCCGGTATTAATCAAATCAGTTGTTTGTATTGTCATGGTGCTGCGTGGGATAGCAAACATGCCGCTATACCTGCAGTAAATATTTGTATGAATTGCCACAAGGCAATCGGCGAATATGTAAAAGGTCCAAAGTTATATGACGAAGAAGGCACAGAAATAAATGGTACCGCAGAAATAGCTAAATTATATAAAGCAGCTGGTTTCGACCCTGCAAAACCCAATGATTGGGACGCTACCAAAGCAAAACCAATTGAATGGGTAAAAATTCATAACCTGCCTGACCATGTTTACTTTAATCACTCACAACACATAAGAGCAGGTAAAGTACAATGTCAAAGTTGCCATGGTGAAATAACTGCTATGGATGAAGTGAAGCAGGTATCTGAATTGAGTATGGGCTGGTGTATTAACTGTCATCGTCAAACTAAAGTTGACTTTAACTATGACAGTACCAAAGGCAATAAATTCTACAGCATTTACGAGAAGTTTCATAATGATATAAAAAACCACAAGATGGATAGTGTAACGGTTAAAGATATTGGTGGTCTGGAGTGTCAGAAATGTCACTATTAAAATTGAAGTGAAAATGTGATCCTGCAAATGCGGGATAAATTGTTGAATTGTCAAATTTTCAAATTCTACTATGAGCCAAAACAAGTACTGGCAAAGTTTCGGAGAAGTGAACGACCCGGAGAACCTTAAAAAGCTCTCCCAGGATGAGTTTCAGGAAGAACTCCCTTTTGAAGGGTTTGATGATAAAGGACTGATAGATGCCAAAGCACCCCGCAGGGATTTTTTAAAATATCTTGGCTTTAGCACTGCTGCTGCTACATTAGCTGCCAGTTGTAAGATTCCGGTAAGAAAGGCGATTCCTTATGCTAACAAACCAGAAAACCTTATTCCTGGGGTAGCAAAATATTATGCCACTACTTATGTACAGGATGGTGATGTAATACCTGTTGTTGCGAAAGTAAGAGATGGCCGTCCGATTAAAATTGAAGGAAATGATTTAGCTTCTTTCACAGGAGGTGGTACATCTGCAAGATCACAAGCTTCTGTACTTGATTTATATGACATGTACCGTGCAAAGTTTCCCTTGCACAAAGTGAAAGATAAATTTGAAGAAGTCCCCACTTTCGAACAGTTTGATAAGCTGGTAGGTGATGCAATGAAAACAACTACTGGTTCAATTGTATTATTAACGGGCACCGTTGTTTCTCCTACTACAAAAGATATTATTGCTAAGTTCCCTAACTTAAAACACGTTCAATACGACGCTGTTTCTTTCAGCGGTATGTTATTGGCAAATGAAGCCAGTGGCTTTGGAAGAAAAATTCCTTCTTATGATTTTGGCGCAGCCAAAGTAATAGTAAGTCTTGGTGCTGATTTCCTTGGTACTTGGTTGAATCCGGTGGAGAATGCCAAAGGATATTCCAAAGGCCGCAAGATTGATGAGAAGAATCCATCCATGAGCAAGCATTACCATTTTGAAGGTCACCTGAGTATGACTGGTTCTAATGCAGACGAACGGTTTACACATCGCCCTTCTGAAACAGGTGCGGTAGCTGTTGCATTATTAGCGGCAGTAAATGGTGGGGCTGCTTCTGTTGCTGATGCAAAATTGAAAGCTGGTATTGAAAAAGCAGCAGCTGATTTAAAAGCTCATAATGGCGCTGCGTTAGTTGTAAGCAGCAGTAATGATAAAAATATACAGGTAATTGTAAATGCTATCAACAATGCTGTTGGTGCATATGGTACTACCATTAACTGGAACCAAGCTGTTAATTACCGCCAGGGTATTGATAGCGATATGGCTGATTTGATTGCACAAATGGAAGCAGGTGCAGTTGGTACATTAATGATTCATGGCGCAAATCCTGCATACTCACATTATGATGCAGAGAAATTTAAAGCAGCATTGAAAAAAGTGAAAGTGACTGTTTCTTTCGGTGAAAAAATGGATGAAACAACTGAATTGTGTGAATTCATTATCCCTAATCATCATTATTTAGAAAGTTGGGGTGATGCTGAACCAAAAGCAGGTATTACCAGTTTCTTACAGCCGACTATTTATCCTTTGTTTAAAACCCGCCCATTCCAGACATCATTATTGAAATGGAGCGGCAGCACACAGGATTACGAGACGTATTTCCGTGAATACTGGACTGGTAAATTAGGTGCTGATGGTTTTAATAAAGCATTACAGGATGGAATAGTAGAAACTCCTGTTACAGGCGGTGCAGGTTCTTATACCGGTGGTGCAGTTGATGCTGCTACTTCTGTAATAGCTGCTTATAAAAAAGGAACTGGCGCTGAAGTTGTTTTCTATGAGAAAGTATCCATAGGAAATGGTTCACAAGCTGGTAACCCCTGGTTGCAGGAATTACCAGATCCCGTTTCAAAAGCTACATGGGACAACTATGCGATGATCTCCATGAGTAAAGCGAAAGAACTGGGTATTGTGCTGGATACTGATTATGAATATTACCCCGGAAAACCGGTTATTGAATTAACGATTGGCAAAAACAAAGTTGAATTACCGATACTGGTTGTTCCGGGTATGAATCCTGATACCATTGCAGTGGCCGTTGGTTATGGCAGAAATGAAGGAATGGGAGTAACAGCTGCAGGGGTTGGTAAAAATGTGTATGGTTACACTGTTTACAATGGGAATACAGTTGATAATTATGCAACTGGTGTAACAGTTACTAACCTGAATAAGAAATATAAAATTGCACAAACACAAATACACAACTCTTACGAAGACCGTGAAGAAGTAGTAAGAGAAACAACGCTGGCTACTTTCAAAAAATCACCGGAAACAATTCCTGACTACAGAAAGAAACTGCAAGATGATTATTATGAGCATTCTAATAATGACTTTCGCAATGCAACATTATATCCACAACATGAACAACCCGGTATCAAATGGGGAATGAGCATCGATATGAATGCCTGTTATGGTTGCGGAGCCTGTGTAGTTTCCTGTCATGCAGAAAATAATGTGCCGGTTGTAGGTAAAAGTGAAGTGCTTCGTTACCATGATATGCACTGGCTGCGTATTGATCGTTATTTTATTTCGGATAAGAAAAATCCTGACGACCTGAAAGGCGTTGTGTTCCAACCAATGCTATGTCAGCATTGTGATAATGCACCTTGTGAGAATGTGTGTCCGGTAGCAGCTACCAACCACAGCTCAGAAGGTATCAACCAAATGACGTATAACCGTTGTATCGGTACAAGATATTGCGCCAATAACTGTCCGTTTAAAGTTCGTCGCTTTAACTGGTCTGATTATACTGGTGCTGACAGTTTCGCTAATAACCAGGATCAACAAATTGTAGGTAAGCTGGATCCGGTTATTTTCCAGATGAATGATGATTTGACAAGAATGGTATTGAATCCTGATGTTACGGTTCGTTCAAGAGGTGTTATAGAAAAATGTTCTTTCTGTTTTCAGAAATTGGCTGCTGCTAAATTAGATGCTAAGAAAGAAAACAGGATGCTGAAAGATGGGGATGCGAAAACTGCCTGTCAGATGGCCTGTTCAGCAGGTGCCATTGTTTTTGGTAATGCACATGATAAAGAAAGCCAGCTGACGAAGGTTCGCAATGATAACCCGCAACGCAGCTTTTATGTGCTGGAACAATTGCATGTGTTACCGAATATTACTTATCTCGCTAAAGTGAGAAATACAGATGAGATAATTGAAGATGAGCATCATATTGGTGGTGAAGAACACAAAGAAAATATTGATCATAAATCTGATAGTACTGCAACAGTTCCGACAGGTGCTACAGAATCGGCACCTCATTAATAGAGAGATAAAACTGATTTTGATTTTTAGAATTTAATTATTTGGACTTTTTATAATCGCTTATGTCATTACTCCGATACGAATCACAGGTAAGACCTCCGCTGGTAGATGGTGATAAAGACTATCATCAGATAACCGAAGATATTTGCCGTCCGGTGGAAGCCAAGCCATCCCGATTATGGTGGATTGGTTTTCTTATTTCGGTGGCATTGCTCGGTTTTGGTATTCTTTCTGTAACCATAGAAGTAATATATGGTACTGGTCAGTGGAACCTGAATAAAACTATTGGTTGGGGTTGGGATATTACCAACTTCGTATGGTGGGTGGGTATTGGTCATGCGGGAACATTGATTTCTGCTATCTTATTATTATTCCGCCAGGGATGGAGAACCGGTGTAAACCGTGCTGCTGAAGCAATGACAATCTTTGCGGTAATGTGTGCCGGTCAGTTTCCTATCTGGCATATGGGCCGTGTGTGGAATGCATTCTTCGTTCTTCCTTATCCAAATACAAGAGGACCGCTGTGGGTAAACTTTAACTCACCTTTACTGTGGGACGTATTTGCGATATCAACTTACTTTACTGTATCCTTATTGTTCTGGTATTCTGGTTTATTGCCTGACCTTGCTACACTTCGTGACAGGGCAAAAAAGAAATGGAGGAAAGCTTTTTATGGTGTGGCAGCTTTCGGATGGACAGGTAGCACCAAACACTGGCAACGCCATGAGGCATTATCATTGGTGCTGGCCGGTTTGAGTACACCACTCGTATTATCAGTACACACAATCGTATCCTTCGACTTCGCCACATCCATTGTTCCGGGCTGGCATACAACGATTTTTCCACCCTACTTCGTGGCAGGGGCTGTCTTTTCTGGTTTTGCAATGGTGCAAACCTTGTTATTGGTCACAAGAAAAGTATTAGGCTTACAGGAATATATAACCATCGAACATATTGATGTGATGAATAAGGTAATCGTTTTGACAGGTTCTATTGTAGGTATTGCCTACCTCACAGAGTTGTTCATGGCCTGGTACAGTTCTAATCCTTATGAGAATTTTGCCTTTTTCGAAAACCGGTTGAGCCTGAATAGTCCTTATGGCTGGAGTTACTGGATCATGATGGGTTGTAATGTATTATCCCCACAGATTTTCTGGGTAAAGAAAATGAGAAGGAACCTGGTGCTTACTTTCTTCATGTCAATATTGATAAATATTGGTATGTGGTTCGAACGTTTTGTTATTATCGTTACTTCCGTTTATCGTGACTATTTACCCAGTTCATGGAGTACTTATTATACACCAACAATCTGGGAAGTTGGATTTTACATGGGAACGTTCGGGTTATTTTTCACCTGTTACTTCCTGTTCTCAAAATTCTTCCCGGTAATTGCAATAGCAGAAATTAAACACATATTGAAAAAGAACGGTGAGAATTATAAAGTGAAAATGGATGTTATCG
This sequence comes from Chitinophagaceae bacterium, assembly GCA_031374245.1. GTDB lineage: Bacteria > Bacteroidota > Bacteroidia > Chitinophagales > Chitinophagaceae > JJ008. Next base: position 8,956 of record JANMFO010000206.1, read on the forward strand.
AGAGTGAAAAAGTAGAAAAGTTTGCTCATGATCAGGAGCACTAGAGCTTAGAGATAAACAAAAGTTGCGATATTAATAAAAAAAGATTTTAAGCTAGTAGCTAAAAGCGAAATACAATGGGTGTAAAAAAATTTGTTACAGGTAATTTTTATGATGAAGCAGTGTTGTTTCCTGCCATAAAGAAGACCCGCCGTGCCGGGTATAAAATCCATGACGTATTTACTCCATTCCCTATTCATGGACTGGATAAAGCAATGGGTCTTCGTGAAACCAGTTTACACACAGCTGGATTTATATATGGCATTACCGGTACAGCCACTGCTATTGGCTTTATTACCTGGGCACTGACAATAGACTGGCAGCTCAACTTTGGTGGTAAGCCATTCTTTTCTTTACCTGCCTGGATTCCCATCATCTTTGAACTTACAGTATTATTTGCTGCGGTGGGAATGGTGCTTACGTTTTGCTATCTCTGTCAACTGGCACCTTTTGTAAGAAAGGATCATTTTAATCCACGTTCTACTGACGACACCTTTGTAATGGCACTGGAGTGTACAGAAAAAACAAATGATGCAGAAGCTATCAGTTTTTTACAAGGCATCGGTGCTACGGATGTGCAGGTACAATATAAAGAAACAGAATGGTGGCTGGGTCGTTATGACAAAGACAGAAAACGGTTTGAAAAAACTGAAGCGGTTCATTAATAATTATATAATTAACTGAGGATGAAAAAAATTTCGATTATAACATGTTGCATGCTGATGGCAGTGGCAATGATAAGTTGCAACAAAACCCGCCGCAGTACCGGCAGGGTTTATATGCCGGATATGGCGTACAGCAGGGCTTATGAAACGTATGCTTCTACTGAGGCATTGGATAAAGCCGGGGTACATTACACTTCGATGCCTGTAGAGGGTACGGTTGCCCGTGGTGATATGTATGCTTATACATTAAAGAATGATTCTTTGGGATATGCTCAGTCAGCTTTTAACAAAAGTCCGTTGAGCACAGATAGCGTTGCGGTAGATATGAAAGAAGCAGAGCGGTTATATCTTATTTATTGCGGTATTTGTCACGGAGAAAAGCTAGATGGTAATGGTCCTTTATGGAAGGGTGGCGATGGTCCTTTTCCCAATGCGCCTAAAAATTTTATGGATGATGCCATGAAAGCAATGACAGAAGGAACAATGTTTCATTCTGTTACTTATGGAAAAAACAGCATGGGTAGTTATGCCTCACAAATGAACACCAAACAACGCTGGGAAGTAATTGCTTATATCAAATCAAAACAGAGTGCTGTTACTTCAGCAAAGCCTGCGGCCGCTGCTGATAGTACTAAAACAACTCCGGCTGTTAAAACAGGAAAATAGTTTTTGAAGAAATTAATAAACGAACACTGATGTCAATAAGAGAAAAATTCGAAGTACCAAAGCGATATAATACAGTATCTATAGCATTGATGTTGCTTGGTATTATTGCGATTGTTGCTTTATACATGAGCACACATGGCAGTGGCGGTACAGCAGAAGAAAAAAATTTACAGGACGCAAGGTTCTGGGCAAGCCTGTTGCAAAACAGTGTTTATTTCTTATTGGTAGTAAACGCTTCAATGTTTTTTATCTGTGCTACCACTTTGGCATGGGGCGGATGGCAAATGGCATTTCGCCGGGTTCCCGAAGCTATATCTGCGGTAGTGCCGGTTATTGGCGTTATTGCGTTAGCAATTCTTTTATCAATAGCATTTGGTGGCAACCATACAATTTTTCACTGGACAGATACTGAGCATGTAAAGCATGATGCTGTTCTTAATTTCAAAAAAGGGTTTTTAAATAAAAACTTCTTTGCAGTAGTAACAGTACTTACTATCGGCCTATGGTCATTGCTTGGATGGAAGATTCGTAAGCTATCCCGCAGCCTGGACGAAAGACCGCTGGCCACAAGAGAAGAAGCTAAAAAATATATCTGGAATAATACAGTTTGGGCGGCACTTTTTATGGTTGTGTTTGCTTTAACCGTAATGTCTTCTATTCCATGGCTCTGGCTGATGAGTATTGATGCACACTGGTACAGCACCATGTATAGCTGGTACACTTTTGCCAGTACGTTTGTGGCTGGTATGGCACTAATTTGTTTGTTTGTTGTGTTTCTGAAAAACAGCGGTTACCTGGAATATACCAATGAAGAACACCTGCATGATATTGGTAAGTTCATGTTTGCCTTTTCTGTATTCTGGACCTACCTGTGGTTTTCACAGTTCATGCTTATCTGGTATGCCAACATTCCGGAAGAAACAACTTACTTTAAACCGAGGGCACAGGGAATATATAGCGGAATATTCTGGATGATGTTTATAATCAATTTCCTTGCTCCGTTGTTAATATTAATGAGAAGGAGTTCCAAGAGAAATTATACAACTATAACTTTTATGTCACTGCTTATCATATTTGGTCACTGGCTGGATTTCTTCCAGATGGTATTTCCGGGAGTGGCAAAAGATAAAGTACCAATGCTGTTATATGATTTTGGAGTGGCATTAGGATTTGTTGGATTAATAATGTTCGTTACCGGTAAGGCATTAAGCAAAGCGCCATTGCTGGCAAAAAACCACCCGTTTGTAAAAGAAAGTATAATACATCATACCTAACGGTTTGATGACGAATGTATAAGTTGATAAGTTAATCAGGTAGAAAAATTGAATTATAGTTTATGCAAACATTTTTCATCGTTGCAATTTTAGGATTGGGTTTTCTGATAACCTTTCAGATAGCCAAGGCCAGTGAATACGTAGCTGTTTTGCGTGGCGAAGAAAGGGCCCGTAAGCAAAGCAATAAAATAAACGCTTTTATGTTGCTGGCATTCCTGATTATTGGTCTTATCGGAGTGTATTATTGTAATGTAAAACTCAGTGGAAAAATTTTAGGTGAACCTGCTTCAGATCATGGGGTACTGATTGACAGGATGCTTTATATTACGATTGGTCTTACAGGCATCGTTTTCGTTATTACTCAGGTTGCCTTGTTCTGGTTTTCATACAAGTACCAGGAATCAGATACCAGAAAAGCATATTACTATCCTCATAATAATAAGTTGGAATTAATCTGGACAGTAATTCCTGCTATTGCACTGACAGTACTGGTTGGATTTGGATTATTTTACTGGTTTAAAATAACCGGAGACGCTCCGAAGAATGCTATGCAGGTGGAAGTAGTTGGTAAGCAGTTTGGCTGGGAATTCCGCTACCCGGGCAGAGATGGAATTTTAGGAAAGAAATATTTTAAGAATATTGATGCTGCCAAAAATAACCCTGTTGGCCAGATATGGGAAGACCCGGCAAACCATGATGATTTATGGATGGAGCAGGAAATGCACCTGGTAGTAAATAAGCCTGTAAAACTGGTGATTGGTGCTAAAGATGTTATACATGATGTAGGGCTTGTACATTTCAGAATGAAAATGGATGCAGTACCGGGTACACCAACAACAATGTGGTTTACTCCAACGTACACTACAAAACAAATGCAGGAAAAAACGGGGAACCCGGATTTTGTTTATGAAATATCCTGCGACCAGATGTGTGGTAAAGGACACTGGAGCATGAGAGGAATAATTGTTGTAGAAACACAGGAAGAATTTGATATGTGGCTTGCAAAAAAGAAACCACAGTACCTGGTAGCTAATCCCGACAAGGATCCATCAGCACCTAAAGCGGACAGTGTAAAAGTTGTAGCAGCGGTAATAAATGGAAAATAAACGACGCCAAACCCAAACGTCGGCAATATAAAATGATTTTAGAAAAACCCCTTTAGGGGATGGGGCACAAAATATAAGAATATGAGCGACGCAATGAATGTACATTCCGAAGTAGCAATGGGACATGCTATAGTGCATGACGATCATCATGGACATGGTCACCATAAGGAAACGTTTATTTCTAAGTACGTTTTCAGTATGGATCATAAAACTATTGCCAAACAGTTTTTGATTACTGGTATTATATGGGCCATCATAGGAGGTTTATTTTCTGTACTCTTCCGATTACAACTGGGTTATCCTGATCAGTCATTCCCAATTTTAGAAACATTTTTTGGTCATTGGGCAAAAGGCGGACAAATACAACCAGAATTTTATTATGCATTAGTTACTATGCACGGAACGGTGCTGGTATTCTTTGTACTGACAGCAGGGCTTAGCGGAACATTTGCCAACTTTCTTATTCCGTTGCAGATTGGTGCAAGGGATATGGCTTCTCCATTTCTGAATATGCTTTCTTACTGGTTTTTCTTTTTAGCCAGTGTGATAATGATTTCATCATTATTTATTTCTACCGGCCCTGCATCAGGGGGATGGACGATTTATCCACCGCTAAGTGCATTAGGTCAGGCTTCAGATGGTTCTAAATTAGGAATGGATTTGTGGTTAGTGAGTATGGCAATGTTTATCGTGTCATCATTATTGGGAGGCTTAAATTATATCTCTACAATTCTTAATCTTCGTACCAAGGGAATGAGCATGACAAGATTGCCGCTGACCATCTGGGCATTATTCTTTACAGCAGTTCTTGGTGTACTTTCTTTCCCAGTATTACTTTCAGGGGCTATCCTTTTGTTATTCGACAGAAACCTGGGTACAAGTTTCTTCCTGAGTGATATAGTAGTGAATGGTGAAATATTACCAAACGAAGGTGGAAGTGCCATTTTGTTCCAGCACTTGTTCTGGTTCTTAGGTCATCCGGAAGTATATATCATCTTATTACCAGCGATGGGAATGGTATCTGAAATATTATCAGTCAATAGCCGGAAGCCGATATTCGGTTACATGGCAATGCTGGGTTCATTATTTGCTATTACAATTTTAGCCTTCTTGGTTTGGGCGCACCATATGTTTGTTACGGGATTGAATCCATTCCTTGGTTCCGTATTTGTGTTGCTGACACTATTGATTGCGGTGCCGTCGGCTATTAAAGTATTTAACTGGCTGACGACATTATGGAGAGGTAATATCAGGTTTACACCTGCTACCTTATTTGCGATTGGTTTTGTAAGTTTATTTATATCTGGCGGATTAACAGGTATTTTCCTTGGAAACTCTACGATTGATATTCACCTGCATGACACCATGTTTGTAGTGGCACACTTCCATATAGTAATGGGCGTGGCCTCTATGTTCGGAATGTTTGCCGGTATTTATCACTGGTTCCCGAAAATGTTTGGCCGTTATCTTAATAGTACTTTGGGCTATATCCACTTCTGGGTTACGATGGTAGGAGCTTACCTGATTTTCTGGCCGATGCACTACCAGGGATTAGCAGGTATACCACGCCGTTACTTAGACAAAAGAGGATGGACATCATTCAATGGCTTTCCTGAATTGGATAAAATGATGACCATCGTTTCTATCATTGTATTTGCAGTACAACTGATGTTTGTGTTTAATTTCTTTTACTCAATTTTTAAAGGAAGAAAAGTGACTACGCAGAACCCATGGGGTGCGAATACACTGGAATGGACTACACCTCTTCGTCCGGGACATGGTAACTGGGAAGGGGAAATTCCTGAAGTTCATCGCTGGGCTTACGATTATGCCAAAGACGGAAGAGAGTTTATTCCGCAAACAGAACCGATTGGAGAAAATGAGAGCAAACATTAGTTCTAAGTCTTGAGTCGTTAGTCAGGAGTCATAGACATTAGAGTGCAGAAGATCATTATTTATTTGAATGTGTTTTGATAGATAACCCCGTAGGGGTAAAATGTTAGTAGCTCCGGGTGAAACCCGGAGAAATGATAACGACAAAAGTATTTGAACCCTGTAGGGGTTCAACAAAAGAGATTGCAGCAAGTGAATTTTTGAAAGTGTAAGAGTAGTTGCAAATGCCGGGTAGCGAACAGAACGATGAAGAGTGCGATGCAACAGGCGATGATAGTAGTGCAGAAGATGGGAACATAAATTTTTATGTTCTTTATATAAGTGAAGGCTGACATGAAGAAGATTAAAGATTACTTACAGTTAATGAAGCCTTCGCTGAGTATCATGGTGGTGTTCAGTAGTATTATTAGTTTTTTGCTGACACAGGGTTCGGAGAATTATGTGGCGATATGGAAAATGATATTCTTGCTCTTTGCAGGTGGGATGCTGGTAACAGGCAGTGCTAATGCCATAAACCAAGTAGTTGAAAAAGATACCGATGCGCAGATGAAGCGGACAGCAACACGTCCGGTAGCAGCTGGCCGCATGAGTGTAACGGAAGGGTGGATTTTTTCCATTGTAACCGGTGCATTGGGAGTTTTTATTCTCGGTCATTATTTTAACTGGCTGACAGCAGGATTAGCAGCGTTTAGTTTGTTCTTGTATGCATTTATCTATACCCCGTTGAAGAAAGTAAATTCGATAGCGGTGTTGATGGGTGCTGTGCCGGGAGCATTGCCTTGTTTGATTGGCTGGGCAGCAGGGGATAATAATTTAGCAGTCGGTGGCTGGGTATTATTTGCTTTTCAATTCTTTTGGCAATTCCCGCATTTTTGGGCTATTGCCTGGGTGGCGCACAAGGATTACTCATCTGTTGGATTTAAATTATTGCCGGCTGACAAAGGACCAACAAAATTTACAGCGATGCAGACTATAATGTATTCGTTGTTATTGATACCGGTTACACTGGCTCCTTATTTTGTAGGCATGTGTAGCTACGATGATACGCAGGGAATAATAAGTTTGGCGTTAATAGGGTTAGCCAACCTGTTTATGATAGGAAGGTGCGTGACTCTATATAAAAAGATGGATGTAGGTTCGGCAAGGCAGGTGATGTTTGGAAGTTATATGTATTTGCCGGTAGTGATGTTAGCAATGTTATTAAGCAAAGTTTAATTATAAAAGAAGAGATGGAGATCGTGAGTGAAAAACAACGACAAAAAATGCATCCCCACAAGTTTACACTTTGGGTAGCTATTGGCAGTATTGTAATGATGTTTGCCGGTTTGACAAGTGCTTTTATTGTAAAGAGCAACCAGACAAACTGGAAAACGGTTACACTGCCAAAAGCATTCTGGGTTTCTACTGCTGTTATTATTATCAGCAGTCTTACACTTCAGATGGCCTTAAGGTCTTTTAAACAAAGGGAAATGAACAAGTACCGTTCATTGATTGGAATAACATTACTATTGGGGGTAGCGTTTGTGGTATTACAATGGATAGGTTTCCAGGATTTATGGGCACAAAACATAACCTTTAAAGGAGCCGGTGCCGGCCAGTTCTTATATGTGATTTTTGGTTTACATGCACTGCATGTAATCGGCGGAATAATTACTTTGATAGTGATGTTTATCAAAGCCTTTGTTGGTAAAGTGAAACTGTATAGTTCGGTACCAGTGGAAGTGATGGCGATTTACTGGCATTTTGTAGATATACTTTGGATTTATTTGTTATTGTTCTTTTTGATTATAGGTGGATAATAATTGATACCTCATCCCGAAAAGGTATTATGTGAATAGTTTAATGATTTTCAGAACCCCCCTTTAGGGGATGGGGGTAAATTTTATAAACATGGCTACACAAGCAACAGTACATCAGACCAAGTGGTGGAGTGGCGGTAAAAGTCCCTTCAACCTGGAGTATGGTAAAGTGATGATGTGGTATTTTTTGATGAGTGACGCTTTTACTTTTGGCGCATTCCTTATTTCGTATGGCTCCATTCGTTTCAGTCAGAACTTCTGGCCCGATCCGAACGTAGTGTTCAATGCGTTTCCGGGTGCAGGCCATGCTAACCTTCCTTTGGCGTTTGTTAGTGTGATGACGTTTATACTTATCATCAGTTCTGTTACTATGGTACTGGCAGTACATGCAGGACACAAAGGAGATAAGCAAGGTGTTATCAAATGGCTTGCCTGGACTATCGTTGGTGGTTTGGCATTCCTTGGTTGCCAAGCATGGGAGTGGCATCACCTTATTACCGGTGAACATGCTGTACTGATGGATGGTCAGATTCAACTGATTGGACAAACTACCAGTGTGAATCCATGGGGGAAATTGGTTGAAGATAATGCTGCTTTAACGGCTGCTTTAAATAGTACACCGCATGATGCATTGGTTTCTTTAGTACATAGTCATGATCATTCACATCCGGTAAAAGAATTAGCAGCGATGTCTGATACGCAACTTCGTGGTATGGTTGATATAGCAGAAATGCATATCCGTGAAAAAGGACCTGTTGCATTTGGTGGGTACTTTTATGGCATTACCGGCTTCCACGGTTTCCATGTATTTTCCGGTGTTGTAATCAATGTTATTATGCTGGCGATGACACAGAATAATGTATTTGCCAACAGGGGCCATTACCTGATGATTGAAAAAGCAGGTTTATACTGGCACTTTGTAGATTTGGTATGGGTATTTGTATTCCTTTGTTTTTATCTTATATAACGGATTTTAAAATTATTATTGAAATTTTCAGATATGGATCATCAACATACAACGGTATCTCCGGAAGTAACTTTTGAACATCATCATTCGGATGCAGAGTTCAAAAGAAGGGTAAGAAAAACAACCATTCTCTTATCAGTGCTTACTGTAATTGAACTTGGAATAGGTTTAGCTATTTACACTATTCATAAAGGGGATAGCCCCAATGCTATGCTGATACTGATGTTTAAAGGAGTGGTTTGTATATTGACACTGGCCAAAGCTTACTACATTGTTTCAGTATTTATGCACCTGGGTGATGAGATACGGAATATGATTATGACGATAGTAGTGCCACTAATGTTATTTATATGGTTTATCATAGCATTTATTTATGAGGGTAATTCGTATAAGAACCTCCGTAATACATATGACAAGCATTTTAAGGAAACAACGATGCCAACCGAACATCATAAGACTGAGGCACCAGTTGAGAAAAAAAGTGGAAAAGAATAATAACTAATTAATAGATTTTTTCAGAACCAAAACCATTGAACCAGTATCTGTAAGAAAACAGGTTTGGTTGAATGGTTTTCATTTTAAATAGCAGAGTGAATAAAAAAGCTTTATATGCGGTGATGCTGGCCATGTTACTGCCGTTGGTATCTTATTTTATTGTAAAAAGAAAAAGCGAAACAGCTGTTGCTATGCCAAGGCATTACTTTCCTGATTCGGTAGTTACGAAAACAAAGAATGGAAAAAGAGTAACGGACACCGCCTGGCATCAATTGGCCAATTTTGCATTAACTAACCAGGAAGGCCGCCCGGTATCATGGGATAGCCTGAAAGGTAAAATTATAATTGCGGATTTCTTCTTCACTCATTGCCCTACTATCTGCCCCGGACTTACGAGAAATATGAAGCGGCTGGCTGAATCCATCAATAACGGGAAAAGGGTGGGAGATAAAGCCAATAAGCAGGTGCATTTTCTTTCTTTTAGTATTGATTCAGAAAGGGATTCGGTAGAGCGGTTAAAATACTGGGCAGATAAATATCAAATCAATCCGGAGAACTGGTGGTTGCTTACTGGTAAGAAGAAAGATATTTATGATTTCAGCATTAATGAGATGAAGATTGGTGTGCAAGATGGAGAAGGTGTTGATACCAATTTTATACATAGTGATAAGTTTGTATTGATTGACAGCAACCGGCATGTAAGGGGCTATTATGACGGACTTGATACTGTTTCATTAGCTAAACTATCTTCTGACCTGGTATTGCTTACCCTGGAAAAAGACCCAAAACAAAGAAGCTTTTTTGCCGGGAAACTGCAATTAATGGCTGTTGTTTTTTTGGTTGCTATGATGGGCGCAGGACTACTTATTTACTTTATCAGGAAAAAATAAATTATAATGTTACAGGCTGCGTGGAAGAAAAATGATAAGAAGGCAAGGTTGCTGATTTTTACTTTCTCTGCTATTGTGTTTACAGCGGTGGTGGTGCTTAGCCGGGTGAAGCTGAATGTAGATTTGGGATTTGATGTTCATTTATTTGCCCAAACAAATGCAATCATCAATTCATGCGTAGCCATATTATTAATTATAGCATTAGTAGCTGTAAAAAATAAAAACTATACCCTGCACAAAAACCTGATGATGACAGCGATGCTGTTGTCTGTTCTTTTTCTGGTGAGTTATATCTGTCATCATTTGTTTGCAGGAGAAACGAGGTTTGGTGACGTAAACCATGATGGCATTGTTACTGATGTAGAAAAAGCAGCCGTAGGAAGCAGTCGTATTATTTACTACATTATTTTAGGCACACATATTCCGCTGGCAGGGATTATCCTGCCTTTTATTCTTTTCTCTGCTTACCGGGCATTAACGGGAGAATTTAATAAACACAAAAAACTGGTTCGCATTACCTGGCCCATCTGGTTTTATGTAGCAGTTACGGGAGTGGTTGTATACTGGATGATTAGCCCTTATTATAATTAGAATCCCATTTCTTGTACAGGATCCCAAAAAACATTTTTAAAATCCTGTACATGATCATTCTTTACTTTTACTCCTTCTTTCTTTAGCAATTGTTCCATTAATTTGGGTGGGGAGAAATGATGTTTGCCGGATAAAATCCCCAACCGGTTTACTACCCGATGTGCAGGTACTTTTAGTTTTGCATGATGGCAGCCATTCATAGCCCAGCCAACCATACGGGCAGATGATTTAGTTCCGAGGCAGGCAGCAATAGCACCATACGAAGTAACCCTTCCTTTAGGAATTTGCCGGGCAACTTCAAAGACCAACTCAAAAAAATTTTCATCTCTTTTTCCAGAGGGCTTTACCGTCTTTAATTTTTCGGATGCTTTCTTTTTAACCGGCATGCAATGAAGATAAAATATATTCTTATAATGGATCTGAATTATTCGAAGGGTGAGGACCCTTTAGCAAAAAGCTTTTCTTCGGTTCTGGTACATTTTCAAATTGAAAAGGGCAATGCAGGCATCCATTACCGCAGCAATAACCCTTTTCAAAGTGGTATTGTTCAGTGAGTACGATATAGCCATCATCATTAATATAATAATGTAAACCTTCAATCAAGTCCTTCATCTTCTTTCAATAATTTTTTTAGTTCTTCATCCTTTTCTTTACCAGCTATCAGTTCAGGCAAAGAGAAACAGAGATAATGAATACGGTTGCTTTCGGCTATGTCCAATGATTCATAATGAGTTTTAATTTTTAACTCTTCACTTACTGTTTCATCTTTAAAAACATTGTCTGAATCTTTATGTAGCTGGCACCCATATAAATCAATCACCAGTTTGGTAAAGGCATATAAATCCGGGCTATCTGTCTTTAAATGTATTAAACCACCGGGGGCCATAAATTGTTGATATAAGCGTAAAAATTTTGGATGTGTCAGCCTTTTTTTGGCTTTTGATTTTCTTAATTGCGGGTCGGGAAAGGTAATCCAGATTTCTGCCACTTCATTGGTTGAAAAATATGCTGCCACCTGGTCAATCTCCGTTCGCAGAAACGCAACATTAGTTAAATTGTTTTCTAATGCCTTTTTAGCACCTACCCAAATGCGGTTTCCTTTCAAATCAACACCGATAAAATTCCGTTGGGGGTATAAATAGCCAAGACCAACTGCGTACTCACCTTTGCCGCAGGCTAATTCAAGAGTAATAGCGTTAGTGTTCTTAAAAAAATCATTCCATTTCCCCGCTACATCTTTGGGATATTGCAGCACATTTGGAAGGACTTTTAATTCCTCGAACCGGATCAGTTTTTTTTGCCCCATTGCGGGCAAAGGTAATTCAAAAGAAAAGTTTATCACTTAATGGATAAAACAAGTAGTTAAATTTTTACCTGCAAACCCACACCGATTACCGATTTTAATTGCAATGATGGAGAAATACTCGTTTTGCCAAACAACCGTACATCATCATCGTATATCATATCAAGGTTCCAGCTGAAGGCTATTATTTTGCCCACTTTGGCAGATAGAATATTAGTCATATAAACGTCAGCATTCAAAGGGTTTTTCTTATAATTTGAGAATAAATCGAGGCGGCCTTTATATGAAACATATTTATTAAACGGCTTATGATAATTTACTGTAGCAAAGGCACCCAATTGATTAATATTATGCTTACCCGTCACTACACCATATTCTCCCTTTGCAGATAAGCTATCATCTTTAACAATCACCCAACGTGAAGTAACCGGGGAAAGAAAAATAGATAAACTTTTTGTGGGTTTATAATCTAATCCCTGGCTTATAATAAGGTAAGCTGGTGATAGAAAGGCAGAGGCAAAAGTTTTACTATCATCATTATAAGTATATCCCAAAAAGAATTGAGAACGCAGATTACCAAGCGTAGCCAGGTTTAATTTGGAGTTTAGGGAGTATCCATACTTGGATAATAAATCAAACCGGTCATCATTTTTTCTGCTGCCAAGGCTGGTAGTTTTGATATAGCCGAAGTTTACATCCATTGCATTATCCCAGCTATGTTTATTTTTTTGTAAAAGCTAAATAGGTTAAGTGAAGTGGAAACGGTTAACGAAAAATCATCACCCCCCGCTGCCCAGTTACTCAGGCTGCCCTGCCCGGCACTTATACTATATAGGCCACCCAGTTTCCAGGTTTTCCAACTGGTATCATTCATATCTTTTTTTACAGAACGAAGCGACTCCGCTTGTAGCTTACGCATAATAGCATCCTGTGAAAAGCTGGTGATACTTAAAAATAATAAAACAAGAAACCCGGTTATTTTTTTCATAACGAAACGGTTCGTTTTTCGTTGGTGAAGAAATAGTAATTAAACAGCAACTGCAGTAACAATAATTACTTGTAGTAATTTATCACGGATGGAATGCTGCGAAGATAAAATGTGAAAGACGAAAATGGAAGAAGAAAATTATTTCATACAGAATGTTAAAACGTACTATAACACTAATGATTGTTTGTAAAAAAAAGAGGCTATTCATTTTTGAATAACCTCTTTTTAAAAATATTAACTATTTGATTAAAGATTCAACTGAATACCAGCTCCTACAATTGATTTTAGTTGTAGTGCCGGTGCTGTTTTATTAACACCAAATAATCGTACGTCATCATCATAAATCATATCCAAACTCCAGCTGATGGTAAAAACCTTACCCAGTTTAGCTGAAAAAGTATTCGTCATATAAACGTCTATATTTTGTGGATTCTTTTTATAATTAGAAAATAGGTCCAATTTACCTCTGTAAACAACAAATTTATTAAAGTCTTTCAGGTAAGTGATAGAAGCAAATGCACCGAATTCATTAATGCTCTTGGTGCCTGGTCTTACACCATAAGCTCCTTTTACAGAAAGTGTATCATCTCTTACAATTACCCACCTGTTGGTGATAGGCGATAAGAAAATAGAAAGATTTTTTGTGGGCTTATAATCCAGACCGGCACTGACTAGCATATATGCGGGAGCAAGGAAGTTAGAGTTTAACGATTTAGTAGTGCTGGTATAACTGTATCCTTTAAAAAACTGCGACCTGAAATTAAATAACCCGGCTAAATTTAATTTAGGATTAAGGGCATAGCCATATTTTGAAAGTAAGTCGAACCGGTCATCATTTTTTCTGCTACCAAGTGTAGTAGTCTTAACATAGCCCCAGTTTATATCCAGTGAATTATCCCAACTGTTCTTATCTTTTTTATAAAAGGCAAAAAGATTAAGAAATGTATTTATGGTTAACGAAAAATCATCACCACCAGCTGCCCAGTTGCTTAATGAACCCTGTCCGATATTAAAACTGTACAGTCCGCCTTTCTTCCAGGTTTTAGTGGAAGTGTCAGCAGCATCTTTTTTTATACTTTTAGTTGCTTCGGATTGTAACGCTTTTACTGTTTGGTCCTGACCAGCAACAGTAATACTGACAAGTGAAAACAAGGCGAATAGAATATTTTTCATTTTTAAATTTTGGCTGCAAAAATAATTGTAAGAGAGCTGACGATGAATATTTTTTCGATGAACAACAGAATTTAAGCGATGACAGCAAGCCAAAAAAAAGCCTTCGGAAGAATCCGCAGGCTGCTATAAACAATCACATGAGAGAAAAAAGCTGTAGGGGGAGGGATCGAACCTCCACGAGGCAGTTAGCTGTAGTACAAAGTTCGGTGGTCGACCCCGGTCGCATTGATATTGCTACCAACACGGCTCTATACTACGTTTATCCTGTTATCCTCACCCCCGAGACAAGAGGGCATGTCTGCCAAAAATTTCATCACCCCACAGTATTATCAAGAACTTGATAGCACAAATTTAGTCGAAAGCTACCTTTCATTCCAAATTTTCTAATAAATATTTTAAAAATGTAGATAATATTCAAATAATTCGTTTTATTTGTAGATATATTTCAAAAAAATAGTATAAAATGGCAAATAAATTGAATCTTGATAAACTGGATTTACAAATTATCCAGAACATGATGGAGAACGCCGAGATTTCTTATGCAGACCTGGGTAAGAAATTGTTTGTATCGGGCGGTACTATTCATGTTCGTATCAAAAAACTACAGGAAGCCGGAGTGGTTAAAGGTACAAGATTGAAGGCAGACCTTCGGGAGCTTGGTTATGATGTGATTGCTTTTATCGGTATTTACCTGAAAGAAAGTTCTTTGTATGATGCAGTGGCAAAAGACCTGCAAAAGATACCGGAAATAGTACGGCTTAATTATACAACAGGTAACTATAGCATGTTTGCAGAAATAGTTTGTAAGGATATCTCGCAATTGAGATTTGTACTACATGACCAGTTACAAAAAATAAAAGGGATTGAACGAACGGAAACTTTTATTTCATTGGAAGAAAGCTTTAGCAGGAATGTAAAAGTAATTTAAGGACTATATTTTACCTCTTACATTCAACGCATCTCTTAAGCCATTGCCAAGAAGATTAAATGCCAGCACCAATAACATAATGGCAAAACCGGGAGTTAACGCAAGCATTGGATTTTGAGTAATGATAAAATTATAATTCTCTTTTATCATCAAACCCCAACTTGGTTGTGGTGGTTGTACGCCTACACCGAGAAAGCTTAACCCAGCTTCAATTACAATGGCTGAGGCAAAGTTGCTGGCCGCAATAACCATTACAGGCCCCATTATATTTGGCCAGATGTGTCGCACAATTGTTCTGAAATTAGAAAAGCCTAAGGCTCGGGTTGCTTCCACATATTCCAATTCTCTAATGCCTAATACTTGCCCTCTTACTAATCTCGCAACGTTTACCCACATCGTTAAACCGACAGCGATAAATACCTGCCAGAATCCTTTACCCAATGCTAAGGTGATGGCGAAGACTAATAATAATGTTGGGATGCTCCAGATAACATTGATAAACCACATAATAATATCATCTGTTCTTCCACGGAAATAACCTGCTAAGGAACCGAGTATTAGACCGATGCTGAGAGAGATGATAACGGTGATTAACCCTACGCTTAAGCTTACTCTAGTACCAACAATGATGCGGCTTAAAATATCGTGGCCATCTTTATCAGTACCCAACCAAAATTTTTTTGTGATAACAGGAACCGGAGCTGTTTGTTTTGAAGAATAAGCCACTCGTTCACTTATGCCTTCATCAATTAATTTCTTGACTATAATACTATCCCCTTTTTGTTCATGACTTACAATGGGAATATAATAGTATACATCTTCTTTGCCTGAAATCAATTGTTTGAAAAAACTGGTTGAAGTAACATCTTTATCCTTTTTTACTTTAATAAAACTTTGTTCGAAACCTGGCTTCTTTCTACCGATTTCTAAAATGATGCGATTGGCAAAAGGAGATGGGTCCGGAGCAATGAAATAAGCAAAGATGGCAACTAGCACTGCCAGTGCAATTACAATAAAACCAAAGACAGCTCCATTGTTTTTTTTCAAACGCTTCCACGCTGCCTGTTGAAAAGATGGTGAAGTATTGCTCATGAAACAGTAAGATACCAAGAAATCATTTTACTTTTCTTCCCTTCCATTCATACTTGCCAAACTGCCCGAATAAACCAGAAATAATAGTATATAAAATATGAAGTGGTTGAAAAAAGAAGAACAGCTTTGCCGCCCACTGTTTATTGAAAAAATGAGAAACCGACAAGAAGAATGGAAGTTCAATAAGTGTTTTTGCAATCCAGATTCCGGTAAGGTAAAACCAGTAATG
Organism: Chitinophagaceae bacterium; assembly: GCA_031374245.1. Lineage (GTDB taxonomy): Bacteria > Bacteroidota > Bacteroidia > Chitinophagales > Chitinophagaceae > JJ008. The sequence goes on from JANMFO010000206.1 coordinate 25,054, forward strand.
ATAACAAAAGAAACCAGCAATTCCCAATGCCAGAAAAGAAAGATTGAAAAAATAAACCAACAGGAGGACCGCAATTATTCTTTTATCGTCATATTTTTTTGCTTTGCTTGCCCAGCGGATTCTTTGATTAAAAAAAGCTTTCCATGTTTTCATCGGTTGTGTAGCAACAATCGCATCTTTCGATTTCAGGTAATGAACCCTATCCGGGTATTGCTTCCATATTTTGTGCATCAATAACATATCGTCACCGGAAGCAATATGGTCGACACCGGTAAAACCATTTACTTCATAAAACACTTTTCTTTCGTATGCCAGGTTGGCACCATTACACATGGAGTGAATGTTTTTATGAACGGATGCACCTGTAATTCCCTGTAGTATCATAAAATCCATAGCCTGGAATAGTTGTACGACAGAGGAATTACAATCAAACACAACAGGGGCAGCTATAAAGACAGAACCATTTTCTTTTTTAAATGCAGCAATAGTTTGCAGCCATTCTTCTGATGGAATACAATCTGCATCGGTGGTAACAATTAATTCTCTTATAGCTGCGGCTATCCCTGTTTCAATTGCTTTCTTTTTATAGGAATTGATGTTCTCTTCTTTTAATTGAACCAGTTTGACAGATGAAAATTGTCGGACGATATTGGCTGTCTGGTCAGTAGAATGATCGTCCACTACAATTATTTCCGTTAATGCTGCAGGATAAGTTTGTCGTTGAAGAGATTCGAGTAGTTGCCTGATGTTATTCTCTTCATTTCTTGCAGGAATAATAACCGAGATGGTAATATCGGTTGCAGGAAGGCTTATTTTAAAATCAGGAATGGCTTTCCAGCTTTGCCAATAGTAAAGGATGAGAATACTGTAGCAAACAAAAAGCAGTATGACAATTGATAAAATAATCATGCAGGATAAATAACAAATCTAATCAATGCGGGGCTTAGTGCAGTAAAGCTGGTAATATTTCGTCAATATGTTTTTCATGCAGTACCTGGTGACCAGAGAGAATAACTGTTAATGTACATTGTTCCTCGATTCCTTTCTTAAATTTCTTACCAACTGAAGAAAGAATAATACGGTCATGTTTTCCGTAAATCAAACGTACCGGTATATTTTCCTTTTTGATATACGATTTGATGAGAGTTAAGTCGGGTTTTAGCTTTCGCAAGGTTGTCCATCGCTGGTATAATAAACTGCGAACGGTAGCATCACCGATATAATAATTCACAAATTTGAAAATGCTTGCATTGACCAATCGTAGTTTGTTCATCAATTTTAAAAAACCAAAAAACCAGCCGGGATGTTGTAAGGTGAATGCGAAAAACTTATTTCCTAAACTCGTTTGTGTAGCCAGCCAATACCAGAAATTTACCTTCAATCCATCAGGAGCCAGCAATATCAGCTTTTCTACTTTTTCTGGATGGGCCTGTAAAAAACTCAGGGCTACCCGGCCGCCGAGGCTGAAACCAATGAGAGTCAGTTTATAGTTTGTGGTTTGTAGTTTATAATTGTTTTGGTGCAGGATTTCATCGATAATTTTTGATAAGTCCATGAAAGTAAAAGTCAGTCCATCTTTCCATTCAGTTTTTCCATGAAAAGGCAGGTCAATAGAAAAGAAAGTGTATTGATTACCAGTATGTTTATCCAGAAATGTAAAGGAAGTTGCTTCTTCACCATAGCCATGAAAGCAGAGGGCCACTTTAGGGCCAGAGCCAAAGCGGCAATAACTAATCTGTGAACTTTTATAATTAATCAACTCTTGCCTCATTTTTAAAACAAGAAATTTTTCTTGAAAAATAAATTGGACTATTCAAAAATACTATTAATTTTGGATAGTTGCACAAACAACTATATGCCAAACAACCAATTTAAAAAGGGAGAATTATACAGCTTTATCACCGGTAAAGCATCCACTGCTATTGCCAGAAGACTTCAAAAGAAATTTAATACGGCTGGACTGAATATTACTATTGAACAATGGAGTGTGTTATATCATTTGTGGAAACAGGAAGGTATCAGTCAGCAGGAATTGTGCAATGCTACCTTCAGGGATAAGCCGAGCATCACCCGTTTAGTAGATAACCTCGAAAAAACAAATCTGGTTAAACGGGTGGCTTCTGAAAACGACAGACGGATTAATTTAATATTCCTGACGAAGCAGGCGCAAAAATTGCAGGAAGAAACAATGGCATTGGCAGATGAAACATTGAATGAAGCATTGATAGGAGTGCCGTCAGACAGAATAGATGTTTGTAAAGAAGTGTTGCAAGTTGTATATGACAATTTGAAATAAAATACTGAATAACGAATAAAACCTACATAGGTGCGACGCAACAGGGTCGATAGTAGTAATACAGCTCGTTCAATAAATAATTAAAACTTTTAAACCTTAATACAATGAGTACGGCAGCAGTAACAAAAACAGTATTGAAAGGCGGTGAATGGTTGGTGAAAGAATCTTCAGCATTCGAAACATTTATCCCGGAAGAGTTTGGTGAAGAACAGTTGATGATAAAGGATATGTGCAATCAATTTCTGGATGCAGAAATATATCCGAATCTTGACCGCATTGATAGCCTGGAGCCGGGGTTAATGAAATCATTATTAACCAAAGCAGGCGAGCAAGGTTTGCTGGCCACTTCTTTTCCTGAAGAATTTGGCGGGCTTGGAAAAGATTTTATAACCGCTACAATTATTAACGAATACCTTGGTGCGGGGCATTCATTTTCCGTTGCTATTGCTGCACACACAGGCATCGGCACGTTACCAATTCTTTATTTTGGAACACCGGCACAAAAAGAGAAATACATTCCTAAGTTGATTTCCGGTGAATGGGCAGGTGCTTATGGTTTAACAGAACCTAACAGTGGTAGTGATGCACTTGGCGCAAAGACAACGGCGAAGCTGAGTGATGATGGAAAGTATTATATATTGAATGGACAGAAATGCTGGATTACTAATGGGGGTTTTGCACAGGTATATACCGTATTTGCAAAAATAGATGGCGATAAATTTTCCGCTTTTATTATTGAAAGAGGAACAGAAGGATTTACGCAAGGTCCGGAAGAGCACAAGATGGGAATTAAAGGTTCTTCTACCGTACAATTATATTTTCAGGATTGCAAAGTGCCGGCAGAAAATCTGCTGGGAGAAATAGGCAAAGGGCATAAAATTGCTTTTAATATTCTGAACATTGGCCGTTTGAAATTATGTGCAGCAGCACTTGGCGGAGCCAGAAGAGCACTATCAGGAGTAGTGGAGTACGCAAAGACAAGGGAACAGTTTAAACAACCTATCTCCAACTTTGGTGCTATTAAACACAAACTGGCAGAATCTGCTATTAAAGTATTTGTTGGCGAATCATCTTTGTATCGCACAGCCAAATGGATTGATGATAAAGAACATGAATTGCTGGCGGCAGGTAAACCAGAAAACGAAGCATTGTTAGGCGGTGCAGAAGAGTATGCGATTGAATGTGCGATGCTGAAAGTATGTGGTAGTGAAGTGCTGGATTTTGTAGTTGATGAAGGAGTTCAAGTGCATGGTGGTAATGGCTTTAGTGCAGAGTATAATATTTCAAGGGCTTACCGGGACAGCCGTATCAATCGTATCTATGAAGGAACGAATGAAATCAATCGCCTGCTGATACTGGATATGACATTGAAAAGAGCAATGGGCGGACGATTGGATTTAATGGGGCCTGCGATGGCGGTGCAAAAAGAACTGATGAGCATCCCTGATTTTGGTGCAGATGATGAAGCTCCGTTTACCAAAGAGAAAAAGCTGGTAGCTAATTTGAAAAAAGCCATCCTGATGGCATCGGGTGCTGCGGTGCAAAAACTAATGATGAAGATTGATACCGAACAGGAAGTGCTGATGAATATTGCCGATATGGCTATTGAAACATTTAATGCTGAAAGTGTGTTGTTGCGGGTAATGAAAATTGTTGACCAGAAAGGGGAAACAGCCAGCCAGCTTTATCTGGATATAATGAGAACCTATTTGTATGATGCAGCAGACAAAGTAAATAAATCGGGTAAGGACGCTGTGAATGCATTTGCTGATGGCGATGAACAGCGGATGATATTGATGGGCTTAAAGCGTTTTACAAAAGCAGAACCTTTTAATAGTAAAGATGCGAGAAGAAGGGTTGCTGATAAAATGATAGCAGAAGGAAAATATTGTTTCTAAAATATTAATCTCTTTCGAAATCCAGAATGGCTGTTCTTAACGGGACAGCCTTTTCTGTTCCGTCGTATATCTGGGACAGTTCTTTACGGGTTATTTTCAATTCACTTAGTTTTTGTACCCGTTTGCTTTCAATGATGATACCTGCACATAAAAGCAATGAAGAGAAAGTGGTAACAAAAAAGAAAACAAGGTAGGTGTCAGCCAGGTATTGTGCATTGACTTTATTATCTACAAGATGCGTTTGAAAAACATAGAACATAAGATAAAGAATAGCGAAACAACCGTAAGCAAAAAGCTGTGAAGCAATAATCAGGGCTTTACCGGTGGCTTTACGATGAGTAACAGCCTTTTTAGCTTTCCGGATAAAAAAGTAAAGGCAGAAAGAAAATACAATAGCTAACCCGGGTGCAAGAATAATAGTGATAGCCTCTTTAGTAACACCTCTTAATAAAACAATTGCTACTTCAAATAAAACAAAAGATAAAATCAGTACCCTCATTCGGCGGGCTTGCATGGGGGAAGTGCAGAAATAAGTAAGGAATAATAACATTAGCGGAGCATCCAGTAGATTATTAGCAAGGCCCCAATATTTAACTAAATCATTACTGGCAGTTATATAACCTTCTCCCAGAAAATTATTGATAATAGCAATTGTATAATAAGCAATAAGTATAGGGAAAGTCCTGTACCTGCCCATTCGCAGAGTCAGAATGAAAACAATCGGTAAAAAAAGGGCTGCTGTTGAAATGATGCCCATTGTAGAATTCCAGGTCATGGTCTTTTTAGTTTTTCTTTGGATAAGGATTCTAATGACGGTTTCACCTGGTTGGTAGTAAAACTGTATGCAATATAAACGAGATATGTCTCCCGATAGTGCTTGGTTATAAGGGTTTATACCAAAATTCAGTAAAAGCGAAAACCTGTTTAGTATTTCTACGGAATATGCCGTCGAGGGTTTTTATGCTATCTTTCTGGTATGATACGATTACTCCGTTTACTACCCTTTTTTTGTGGCTTTTTAGCTGTTGCACAGGCACCAAAAAATAATTTTCTGACAGGGAAAACTACAGGTAGCATGCCTTCTCTTGAATATGGCTTAGGCTACGACCGCCTGGGTGCAGCCAAGATTACATTTTTAGATACCAACGTGGTTATAAAAGTGGTGGATAGTACGGTGGTTAATTATAAAGTGCAATTGTCCAAAGATCATTTTGCCTATTTATTAAAGTCAAATTTTAAAAAGGATACTACCATTAAAATTCAGCCGTATTATTTAACAGCCAGTATATTGGCTATTGGGGATGATAAGAATGATTTTGTAAGTATTACCCTGGATGAAAACCTGCCGTACCGGAGTATACAACAGATTAATCCATCAAGAATTGTGATAGATGTTTTCGGTGCATCCTCTAATACCAGTTGGGTTACACAAAGAGCGTCTGCTACAGAAGTAAAAAGTGTTTATTACGAACAAATAGAAGATGATGTTTTTCGTGTTATCATAGAACTTAACCATGAACAACATTGGGGCTACAGTATTTATTACCAGGGGAAAAAATTAATGGTTAAAATAAAAAGGCAACCGAAAGATCTGGATATTGATAAAATGAAAATAGCTGTAGATGCCGGACATGGGGGCAGTAATAACGGGGCAAGCGGAGGAACAACAAGTATTCTTGAAAAAAAATATACCCTGCTTATAGCAAAAGAATTGCAACGGGACTTGCAGGACGAAAAAGCAACAGTATTTATGACGAGGGAGAAAGATACTACGCTGAGTATGCCGGAAAGAATTGATATGATAAAAGCAGAAGATCCGGATTTTCTTATCAGTATCCATTTGAATTCTTCTGCAAAGGATAGTGTAAATGGCGTTAGTACTTATTACAGGTATATCGGGTTTAAACCACTTACACAATTAATATTAAACCGCATGCTGGAACTGGATTTAAAAGAGTTTGGCAATGTGGGTAGTTTCAACTTTGCATTAAGCGGCCCTACAGATTATCCTAATTGCTTAGTGGAAGTGGCCTTTCTCAGTAATAAAGAAGATGAAAAGAAAATCCTTGATCCGGAATTTCATAAAGCCGTAGCCAGGAAAATTGTTGAAGGCATTAAAGACTGGTTGAAGTCCTGTAAGAAGGGGTTTTAATTAGTCTTCCGGTGGAAAAGGCTCACCACGATGGCAGGTTTTACAGGTAACCGTATTCAGGTATTCGGGCTGTATATTTTTATCAAAGTAGAAATTATTCTTGTTGATTTCAATTACCATCCGCATCATGTTCCGTGCATTTTCTTTCATGGGCTCTGTATCAGCTGCATAATCCAGCGAATCCTTCATGGCAAAATTCAATTTATTATATGACACATGACAAAAATTGCATTTCACTCCCAGGGCAATGTTGTACGACTCCATGATACTATCCAATTTGGTATCGCTGATATCTTTCGGCAACACCTTTAAATTTTTGAATTTACTCTTAGGGGCATTAACAGCTGCCACTCCTGCGCTGACTAAGGCAAAAAGAATTATAGTGGTTATTAATTTCTTTTTTGTAAGCATAAAAAAAATTTTACTAACTGCTTTGACGAAAAAAATACCTGATTGGTTGGTATTGGTGCTTAAAAATTATTCTAAGCCTGCCGCCGCCGCCTCGTCTATCCACCAGTAAAGTTCGCCATTATAAGGTTGTATAACTTGCGAAGGATAAAGGCCTGGATCATACTCTCCAGCAAGAACATGCTGAACTGCCACGACTTTATCACTGCCACTTACCAAAAATACTACACACCCTGCTGCATTTACAACAGTAGCAGTTAAAGTTATCCGAACCATTTTTTGTTCTTTTAAATAAAATGATTTGACCCATTTCCTTTTTTCATTCACAACTTCATACCCCGGAAAAAGAGAAAGAGTGTGAGCATTATCTCCTAAGCCAAGTAATACCAAATCAAAAGTTTTGTTTTTATCAGGAAAATATTGATGCAATAATTTTTCGTATTCAGTTGCCGATCTCTCCGGCTCAATATCTGTTCTGATGTTATGGATGTTTTCTTTAACAACCGGAACATAGCTCATTAAATTATCAAAAGCCATTTTCGCATTATTCTTTTCATCATTAAAAGGAACAAATCGTTCATCACCCCAGAAGAAATGGAGCTTGTTCCAATCAATTTTGTGTTTGAATTTATCAGATGCTAATAACCTGTATAATTTTTTTGGTGTACTACCGCCGGCCAGAACAATGGTGAAACGAGGTTGTTGCTGTAATTTTTCCCCAATGTAATCAGTTACCCAAACAGCAAAGTCCTTGCTTAATTCATCACTATCCTTTTTGACAATCAGGTTCATTCAAAATACGTTTATATATTTTACTTCTTATCCTGAGCTGGTAGTGTGGCCCAATAGTGTCCGTCTTTTGCAATCAAAGCTTCTGCATCCTCCGGTCCCCAGCTATCGGGTGCATAATTAGGAAAATCAACAGGCGGTCTTTTTTGCCATGTTTCTAATATCGGAGTTATTACTTTCCAGGCTGCCTCTACCTGGTCGGCCCGCATAAATAAAGTAGGGTTACCTTCAATCACATCTTCTAATAACGTTTCATACGCTTCTGGTTCTTCACCATTATATGCTTCTACATAATTAAATATCATATCTACCGGATTCAAAATCATTTCCGGTCCCGGTTTTTTTGCCTGGAAGCGGATACGAATATCCATCTGCGGTTGTATGCTAAAAGTAAGGCGGTTGGGTCGCCATGTATCAGCAGCTTCTTTTGGAAAAGAATAATGTGGGGTTTCTTTAAAATTAATTGTTATCAGTGTGGTTTTTTCATGCATATACTTTCCGGTGCGTACATAGAAAGGAACATTCTCCCACCGCCAGTTATCAACAAAAAATTTTACAGCGGCAAATGTTTCCACCGGCGATTGAGGGCTTACATTTTTTTCCTGCTTGTATCCTTGCACTTCTTTTGCCTTTATCCATCCGCCGGAATATTGACCCCGAACGGCATGTTCATGTACATCTTCTGTATCTAATTTACGAAGGGCATGCAGCACATCTACTTTTTTATTTCTTATTTCATTCGCATCAAAAGATACAGGCGGTTCCATCGCTATCATACAAAGTAATTGCAGGATATGATTTTGCACCATATCTCTCAACGCACCGGCTTGTTCATAATAACCGCCTCTGTCTTCAACACCTATGGTTTCAGCAGCAGTAATTTGTATATGGTCAATGTATTTACTGTTCCAAACCGGTTCAAACAAAGCATTGGCAAAACGGAAAGCTAAAATATTTTGTACGGTTTCTTTACCCAGGTAATGGTCAATACGGTATATCTGGTCTTCTTTAAACATTTTACTGAGCAATTCATTTAGTTCCATGGCACTTTCTAAATCATGCCCGAAAGGTTTTTCAAAAACCATTCTTGTGGTAGCCTGATCTTCACACAGTTTATGATCTGATAATTTTTTGGCAATACCAGGAGCCAGTTGCGGAGCTACAGATAAATAATAAATAACTACAGGTTTTTCGTTCCATTCTTTAGCTTTATTATTTATCCAGTTATTAATGTTGCCATATGTAGTATCATCCAGCAAATCCAATTCATGATAGGATACTGCTTCGGAAAATGTTTTCCATTTATCACCAATTTCATTTTTGCGGCGGGAAAATTGCTGCACTCCTTCCAATAGTTTATTTCTGTACTCCTCATCTGAAGCAAAAGAAGTACGACCAACACCAATAATAACAAATTTTTCAGGCAGGTAATTATCTAAAAACAAATTGTATAAAGCTGGTATGAGTTTGCGGTTAGTTAAATCGCCACTGCCGCCAAAAATGAAAAGTATAGTAGGTTGTAATTTTTTTTGCACTGCCATTTGAATAAAGTTATTCTTTTAAAAATTATTTGTTTACCATTCAGTATGGAAACTTCCTTCCTTATCAATACGCTGATAAGTGTGTGCTCCAAAATAATCCCGTTGTGCCTGTATTAGATTAGTTGGCATTCGTTCGGAACAATAAGCATCAAAATATGATAAGGCACTCATCAATGCAGCTACAGGTGCTTTGGAGTTACTACTTAACTGAACAATTTTTCGTAATCCAGCTTGTTTCTTTTTTACCAATGCTGCTACTTTTTTATTCAATAATATATTAGATAGTTGCTTGTCTTTTTTAAATGCAGCCATAAATGTTTCTAATAAGGTGGAACGGATAATACAACCACCCCGCCAAATTCGGACAACATCCTGCAATGGAATATCCATTTGTAAGGAAGAGGATGCTTTATGTAACATCGCTAATCCTTGCGCATAGGAAATAATAGTGGCACAATACAATGCATCATGCAATTGCTGAATAATTTTTTCTTTGTTACCGGTAAATGCTTTTATAGTTGGTTTATATAAAGCGGCAGCAGCTACTCGCTCATCTTTATAAACCGAAATATTCCGAAGAGCAACGGCCATATCAATGGTAGGAATAGGAACCGGCAAATCCATTGCATCCTGCGAAGTCCATTTACCTGTGCCTTTAGAGCCGGCTTTATCTAAAATCATATCCACCAGGCGATTCTTTGTTATATCGTCTTCTTTCAAAAAAACATCTCTTGTTATTTCAATCAGGAAAGATTGTATTTCTCCTTCATTCCATTTTTTAAAAACACTATGCAGTTCATCATTATTCAAGCCTACTACATTTTTTAAAATACCATATACTTCGCTAATCAATTGCATAATGGCATATTCAATACCATTATGTACCATTTTTACATAATGACCGGCAGCAGCCTTTCCCATGTATGCCACGCAAGGTTCATTGTTTACTTTGGCAGACACCGCTTCCAAAATTGGTTTCAGGTATTGCCATGCTTCTACATCACCACCGGGCATAATGCTGGGGCCTTTTCTTGCACCATCTTCACCGCCACTTACACCGATGCCCATGAAATGGATTTTTTTATCCTGCAAAAAAGTTATTCTTCGGAGTGTATCGGTGTAATGCGAATTGCCGCCATCAATTACAATATCTCCTTCTTCCAGCAAGGGAAGTAAATCATTGATAACACTATCAACAATTGGTCCGGCCGGAACCAGCATCATTATTTTGCGTGGCTTTTTAAGTTGCTGCACCATTTCTGCCAACGAGCCAACACCTTTTACAATTGTTCCTGTAGTAGCGGATGATTCAAGCAGTGAACCTTTAGCCGGGTCTTTATCAAAACCAATGGCAGCAAAACCATGGTCGGCCATATTTAATAATAAATTGCGGCCCATCACACCAAGGCCTATCATTCCAAAATCAAAAGAAGGATTGTTCATACCAATGAATTACAGATTACGCTGTAAGTTATTGTAATTGGCAGAAAGTTGAATGGGGGTCACTTTTAAGATGTTGAATGTAAAGATTCACTATCGTTTCCGGCAATGGTAACTGATGAAAGGCGAGGTTGTTTACATTTGGTAATTAAAATACATATTATGAGCAATCTTGTAAAAGAATTCAATGATTACCGGACAAAAATGAACGCTGTAATCCTTAGTAAAGATAACCTGGTTATAAAACGCCTCTGGAACTTAGACACCAACACTTATGCTGAAGGTGCCCTGGATGTAAAAACAAAAGAACTGCTGGGCTTAGTAGCCAGCATGGTGCTTCGCTGTGATGACTGCATCAAGTATCATTTGGGTAAATCTCATGAACTGGGCATTACTACCGAACAGATGTATGAGGTATTTGCCATAGCCAATATTGTGGGCGGAACAATCGTAATTCCGCATACGAGAAGGGCGGCGGAATACTGGGAGGAATTGGCAGGAAATGCTCAATAAACAAGAAAATAATGCCTAAAGAATTGGGCAGCGAACATTAGATATTGAACGTTTCTTTAATTAAATTTGCCAAATTATCTATTCATACTATGAGTGAAGTAACGACTGCCCCCGCCCTGACTGCCAAAGATTTTGCTACCGACCAGGAAGTACGCTGGTGCCCCGGCTGTGGCGACTATTCCATCCTAGCACAGGTACAGAAAGTAATGCCAACATTGGGTATTCCAAAAGAAAATATTGTAATCGTTTCGGGTATCGGTTGCAGCAGCCGGTTCCCTTATTATATGAACACCTATGGCATGCACTCTATTCACGGCCGTGCTACTGCCGTAGCGTCAGGTTTAAAAGCCAGCCGCCCTGAACTGAGTGTTTGGATTGTAACCGGTGACGGTGATGGTTTAAGTATTGGTGGTAATCATACCATTCATTTGCTGCGCAGAAATTTTGATGTGAATGTATTGTTGTTCAACAACCAGATATACGGATTGACTAAGGGACAATATTCTCCCACATCGGAAGAGCATAAAATAACAAAGAGCACACCGATGGGAAGTATTGACCATCCGTTTAATCCATTAGCGTTGGCATTGGGTGCGGATGCAACATTTGTTGCCCGTACTATGGACCGTGACCCCAAGCATTTACAAGCGATGCTTATCAGAACACATCAGCATAAAGGCGCATCGTTTTTAGAAATATACCAGAACTGCAACATCTTTAATGACGGTGCTTTTGAAATATTTACAGAGAAAGGAAGCAAACCAACTGAAACATTGTTCCTGGAACAAGGCAAACCATTGGTATTTGGTGCAGCCGCTGATAAAGGAATAAAATTAGATGGCTTTAAACCTGTAATCGTAAACCTGAATGAAGGCTACAGTAAAGATGACCTCTGGATACATGATGAACAGGATATTTATAAAGCACAGATATTAACCCGCATATTCGATGATCCCAAAATTGAAGGCCACCTGCCAAGACCATTTGGTGTTTTCTATCAAACCAACAGAGCTTGTTATGAAGATGTGATGGCTGCGCAAATTGATGAAGCTAAATCAAGAAAACCAGCAGATCTGGATAAATTGCTGAAGGGGAATGAGGTTTGGACGATTGCGTAACAAAGCGTTTACAGTACATAAATAACAATGCCTCTGATAAGGAGGCATTGTTATTTAATATAATTAAATGATCTTATGCTACAGTTTGCAACACTCTCGCAGCATTCTCAAACACTTTCTTCTCTTTTCTCTTATACCACCATTTTGGCAAAGTCTTTTTCATCATCGTATCAATACCCCGCATACCAATAAGGCTCCAGGCACCTTTTAATTTTCCGGCCAGTGATGGCTGCATGGCTCTAAGGCTCATAGCAAAGCCGCTGTCTAAATATTCCATATGGTGCCAGTAACCGGCAGGCATAAATAAAGTATCGCCAGGTTCTAAAATAAAATCAAAACCTTCCGCCAGTTTTAATGCAGGGAATTTTTCATAATCCACTTTTCCTTCTACATAATAATTGGAAAAGTCAGCCATACTCAATACTTCATACGGCTTGCGGTACAATTTGTATTGTTCTTTATAAGGAAACATCAGCACCCTTTTTCTGCCTGCAAACTGTGTGTGCATGATATGCGAAAGGTCAATGTCAAAATGCATATGTGTGATAGAGGTGGCACACCCGTAAACAGCATCGGGTATTTTTTTACATAACCCTTCATATATTCTTCAGGCCAGGTAAAATCATTAATCAATTGGGGAGCATGGTCAAAAATATTGAACAGGAATATGCGCCAGGCAGCAGGACCGGCACTTATCATGTCTATATATTCACCAAAGGTTTTGTAATCGTCTGCCGTATTAATGGGGGTGTAGGCATCACTTTTTACGTTATTATAAAGCGGCACTTTTTTATCACCAACCAGCTGCTTGAAATAGTCCCAGCTCCATTTGGTATAAGCAGGCCATTCTTTAGCAAGATTTTTGATAACTACGGGAGTGCCGGGTTCATAAAATTCTTTTTTGAACCTTTCGGGGCTGATAGTATCAAATGTGGCAACCGGCTTTAATTGCATAATTGGAAATGTAATTATCGGGCAAATTACAAATTGTCGTGCAAATAGCGACTTAAGTTATAATGTTTTAGCGAAAGCCTGTATTTTTAAGGAGAACGATAGCTTATGGTATTACATATACATCCGGAAGACCCGCAACCACGGTTGATAAAGCAGGTGGTGGAAGCCTTGCAAAAGGGTGGAATTATTATTTATCCTACTGATACGGTTTATGGTCTTGGCTGCGACATTCTGCAGCAAAAAGCAGTAGAAAGAATCTGCCGTATTAAAAAAATTGACCCTAAAAAGGCACAGCTTTCATTTGTATGCAGTGATCTCTCGCACCTGAGTGATTTTGCAAAGCCATTATCAAACCCTGTTTACCGGTTGCTCAAAGAATATTTACCCGGACCCTACACTTTCATTTTGCCTGCCAGTAAAATGGTACCTAAAATTTTACAAAGCAAAAAAGATACGATTGGTCTCCGCATTCCGGATAATAAAATTGCTATGGCTATAATAAAAGAATTGGGACGGCCCATTCTTAGTGCTTCATTGCCGGGAGAAATGGTGGAAGACTATACTGATCCGGAAGTGATGTATGAAAATTTCAGGAATGAAGTGGATTATGTAGTGGATGGCGGAATCGGGGGGATTATTCCTTCTACGATTATTGATTGTACAGGTGATGAACCTGTGTTGTTACGGGATGGGTTGGGAGAATGGAAAGAATAAATTTGATGGCATAAAAAAAGCTACTCAACCGGAGTAGCTTTTCAAACATTCAATCACAAGATTCCTTCTTTTATATAGAGTAGTCACAGAGATTATATCAACCTGCGGCGACCATTATGCTTAAAACGGAATGCATCACGCCGGGTTTCGCATTTAAGTTTATGTATTCTTCTTCTTTCTAAAGGCGTTACTATTCCGTCTTTGCGGGCATGATGTTGCGCTGCTTTAGACCGAACAACATCTTTCCTTAATTCAAATCTTTCACCTCTTGTTATCTGGCCACTGTTAAAACCTTGTCTTACATAATGCCGGCGGATATTATCGCCTGGGCGTTGTGCAGAAGCTGCTGCGGATAAGAGTATCAGTATAAAGCTGATAGATAAAATCTTTTTCATAATGGTAGAAATTTTTTGTTATTCAATTTGTTTGGAGATAAGACGAAAGACAATTGTCAGGGTTTAATCGGCCGCAAAAATTTTACTATCTACTCCGGGACTTTCGCAAAGCAATAACAGCTTAGAATAGTTCAGATGGATGGACTTTTAGCCTGAACGTTTTGCGGTGATATTGGCATTGACCATATTCTCTAATTGCCTTGCGATGGGTTAATGAGCCGTAACCTTTATTCTTATTCCAGGCATAATGAGGAAATTGTTCATGCAACTGAAGCATATATTCATCCCGGTAGGTTTTGGCTAAAATGCTGGCAGCAGCAATTGAAGCATAAATACCATCACCTTTTATAATACAATGATTCGGTATTTTTTTATAGGGACTAAACCGATTGCCGTCAATCAATAATAACTGCGGTTTCTTTTTTAAATTATCCAATGCCTGGTGCATGGCTTTAAAACTTGCTTTCAGAATATTTATTTTGTCTATTTCATCATTATCAATACTGGATACTGCAAAAGCAATAGCTTCTGATTCAATGATAGCCCGTAATTCATTCCGGTTCTTTTCTGTTACTTGTTTTGAATCATTCAGCAATGGATGAGAAAAGTTTTTTGGCAAGATAACAGCCGCTGCAAAAACAGGTCCTGCCAGGCAACCACGACCAGCTTCATCACAACCGGCTTCTATTAATTCTTCCTGGTAAAAAGATTGCAGCATATTGCTGCAATTTCCTGATTTTACTTCAACAAAAAACATTTTCGGACAGTTGCTGCAACTAACTTTGCATCCGCTATGGAAGAACAGACGACTCAAAAATCTTCAAAACCGGTAGCCATCTGGCTGCTGGTGGGTATAGGAATGATAATCATTCAGATTTTGCTGGGTGGTATTACAAGATTAACCGGCTCTGGCTTGTCCATCACAGAGTGGAAACCCATTATGGGGTCAATACCTCCCATGAATGAACAGGACTGGAATATTGCCTTTCAAAAATATCAGAGTATAGCACAGTACAAATACCTCAATTCAGATTTTACCTTGGATGATTTTAAATCCATTTTCTTCTGGGAGTGGTTTCACCGGTTATGGGCAAGGTTAATTGGAGTAGTCTTTCTAATTCCCTTTCTTATTTTTTTAGTTCAAAAAAGATTTAAGAAAGAAATGGTGAAGCCGATGATCATTCTTTTTTTATTGGGTGCAATACAAGGACTGGTAGGCTGGATAATGGTGCAGAGTGGACTGGAAGATTCAGAATTGTTGTATGTAAGCCATTATAAACTGGCCATACATTTTATTTTAGCTCTTGGTCTTTTGTGCTATACGTTATGGTTTGCCCTTGATTTGCTAATACCAAAAGAACAGATTACTATTCATAAAAAAATCCGATCATTTGCAGGCTGGATATTATTGTTATTAATCATGCAGTTAATATATGGTGCATTTATGGCGGGATTAAAAGCGGCAACAACAGCACCAACCTGGCCTGATATAAACGGAGTATGGCTGCCACCTGATATTCATTCCTTTGCCGGCAGAGACTTTTCCGGACTTTCTTTTTTAACCGATCACCCGCTGGTACTTCATTTTATTCACCGCAACCTTGCTTATCTTATTACTGCTTTAATATTTATATGGTGGCTGCGCTCTACTAAAATTCAGTCAACAAAATTGTTTCAAAAGACCAGGCTGCTGCCCTTATTAATAGTATTATTACAGGTAGTATTAGGTGTACTTACAGTAGTAAATGCTGTTGATCAGCAAGCTTTTTTATGGCTGGGTGTAGCTCACCAGTTTGTAGCAATGCTGCTCCTTCTTTCAATGGTTTGGGTATTATATATTGTCCGTGCTAAAACTGTAACATCTTCCTAACAGCACCTTCATTTGAATAAGCAGGTATTTAGTAGTATTTTTAATTGAACCATTTACCAGCTTCATGAAAATCTGGCTACGAGGATTTTATTTTTCTTTCCCGGTACAATTATTTTTTCTGCATTTCAGAAAATACCAGGTGTTGTTGCTGTTCTGGTTTATTATGTTCAGCACGGTAAACGGTAGTTTTATGAAAACCTTTGGGGCCGATTCTCTTTTTCTGGCACCGGAGTATTTGGGCAATGTAAATTCATTCAGTTCTGCCATTGTGGGTATGTCTGTCGGAATGTTTATCATGAGCTGGAATATTGCTACGTTTATTTTATTCAGCAAGCACTTTCGTTTTCTGGCGGCTACTACCAATCCTTTTTTGAAATATTGTATTAACAATGCAGTTACCCCAATCCTTTTTCTGGTGTTTTACTTTTTTAAAGCGTACCAGTTTACACACTTTAAAGAACTTATCAGCACTACCGAAATTTTATTTTTGTTTGGTGGCTTTGCCAGCGGCCTGATATTTATTTTAGCCGTGTCATTCATTTATTTTTTTCGTGCCGATATATCTATTCTTCGCAGGATGATGCCAGTCATCAGTAATCCCAATTCCTATATCACACATCTTAACCCCGTAAAAGAAATTTATCATGGTATGCCCCTGATAAGAGTGGATTATTATTTTGAATCGCCATTGCGGATAAAGCCGGTAAGAAATGTTTCCCACTATACCAATGAGTTTATAGAATCTATTTTTAAGCGCCATCACTTTGCGGCTATCCTTTCTGTATTTGCAGCCTTTTTATTTCTTGTATTTATTGGCTTTTCTCTTGACCATGCTTTTTTTCAGTTACCTGCTGCCGCCAGCATTACTATTTTCTTTGCGATATTGATTGGTGTGGCTGGTGCCATTACATATTTTTTACAAAGCTGGAGTATACCGTATCTCGTTGGGCTGATATTGTTGCTGAATGTTTTTTATAAAATGGATTGGATTGATCCCCGTAACAAAGCTTATGGCCTCAACTACTGGAATAAGAATGAACGGCCTTTTTACACAAGGGAAGGCTTACTGGCACTCTGCACCAAAGAAAATGTAGAAGCAGACAGGCAAAACATGATTACCGTTTTGAATAACTGGAAGAAAAAACAGGACAGTGATAAACCATTGCTGGTGCTAATCAGCACAAGCGGTGGCGGTCATCGCAGTGCTACTTTTACAATGAGTGTGCTGCAATATCTGGACAGCATCACTCATGGCGGCATTATGCAAAAAACTTTTCTGATTAATGGTGCTTCTGGTGGTATGATCGGAGCTGCCTATTTCCGGGAATTGTATTTGCGCAGACGGCAGGGGAAAAATATTCATTTGCAGAGTAAAGAATATGTGGATGATATAGCCGGGGATTTATTGAATCCTATATTCACTTCTTTTTTTGCAAGAGACCTTGTTGCGCCAGCACAAAAATTTACGGTAGGCCCTTACCGTTATGTAAAAGACAGGGGCTATGCTTTTGAACAAAAGCTCAATAGTAATACCAGAGGGTATTTAGATAAACAATTAAAAGATTATGCGGCTGATGAAAAAGCTGCCAATATTCCATTGATGTTTTTCGGATCAGTAGTAACAAGAGACAGCCGCAAAATGATTATATCCACCCAACCGGTTCGTTTTATGATGCAGGCTCCGCAGGATACTACCAATGTTCCATCAGTAGATCCAGACGGAGTAGATTTTGCTTCTTTCTTTGCTAAACAGGATCCTTACAGTATTCGTATGTTAACGGCATTGCGTATGAATGCTACATTTCCGGTTGTGCTTCCCAATGTGTGGCTCCCATCTGAACCGGTAATAGATGTGATGGATGCGGGGCTGCGGGATAATTTCGGGCAGGAAACAACTTTTCGTTTTTTGTCTTCATTCGAAGATTGGATAAAAGAAAATACCAGCGGGGTACTGGTATTACAGATAAGAGATAGAAAAGCAGGTGGCTGGGAAGTGCCTTATTTGTCGGATGATATAAGCGATCATGTAACAAAGCCTTTTTTATTGTTACAACACAACTGGTTTAAAATGATGGAGTATTCGCAAAACGATTTGCTGAATTATTATACCCGGCACAGCAACTACCCGGTTTATAAAATTGCTTTTCAATATGCTGCCGATAATGAAGAAAATAAAGCCGCTTTAAATTTCCATCTTACAAAGCGGGAAAAAAAAGATATTATGAACTCTATTTATGCTCCCGCAAACCAGAAAAACTTCGCAAAAATGCTGGTACTTTTTAGTACAAAACCTCTCCCTGATTCTGTTAGGATAAACAATTTATTACTCAAACGTTGGTGGCAATAGGAAGAAATTGACAACTGAAGAAAGGTCATATTCTTTATGAACTTAGTTCTTTTTTGGAAAATAGTACTACGGTTGAATAAGCCGGAAACATTTTTTCTTTATTTCAATAGCTACCATGGAAGGAGTTTCTGCCGGATCGCCATCTATGTGCATTGGCGCATTATCTATGTTTTCAATTCTGATTTTTTCCGTTTGAAAATAAATGACGGGCTGATTTAATGAATTTTCCACTTTTTGTAATTTACCTGCCAGAATTTGTTTAAGCAGATTGAAAAGTAAAAATGGTTTTATTGTTTTTTTGGCAATAACAATATCAAGCATTCCATCTGCAAGTAGTGCTTTAGGTGCAATGGTGAAATTATTGCCAAATTGGTTGCTGTTGGCAATGCTTATAAAATAGGCTTCAGTAGAAAAAATTAATCCATTGCTTTCTATGGAAAATGAGTATGGATTTGCACCAAAAAAATTTTTACTAACTAATCGGGCATAAGTTGTTAAACCTCTTTTAGATTGAAGGGCAAATTCATGTGCCACTTTAGCATCAAACCCAATACCACATAGCATGCAGGCAAATTGATTATTAATATAAAATCCATCAATGGCAGAGGGTTTCCCATTGAATATAACTTCTAATGCTTTGTCTGGTTGTTTGGATATTTTAGCGGCATACGCCAATCCATTTCCTGAACCACAAGGAATAATGCCGAAGTTTATATTACAATCCATCAAACTGTTTACCACCTGGCTCACTGTGCCATCGCCACCGGCAATAACTACATCGGTAACTTTTTCTTCCTTTATTATGGAGCTGAGAAATGAATAATCACCACTGGCAACAGATGGGAAAACCAGGAAAGGGATTTTTCTCTCCGTAGTTTTATTTTCAATAAACTCTTGCAGATCCTTTTTGGTTCTGGTACCGGAAATTGGATTAATGATGTAAATAATATAACGGTGCATTTGTTATTGAAGTTTCAACGTACATAAATGCAATAAGCGGGAAGGTGCCATTATCATGGGATTAGATGGCGAAATAGCCATATAAATTTTTAGTTGTTTTTTACCAGCCATTAATTTCCTGATAGAAGCAGTGGGGATTCTTGCATATACACTGTCTTTTGCAAGAAGTTGATTACCCAGTTCATCGGTAAACTGCATAGAGTGTAACCAGCCACTTGGAGTGGTTTCAGTATAACAGATTTCTAAAAAACCATTTTTCTTCCAATCAGCTGCTTTTATTTTTTTCGTATTAAGTGTTTCGTCGGATTTACTGCTGCTTAACAGCGTCTTGTTATTCAGGGTGACTTTCCAACTGTCTTGTGCTTGCATAACCGGAGTAGTTATTATAAAGCCCAACAAGTAAATTATGTATTTCATACTGCTAAAATACTAAATAATCATGCCCTACTCCTGTAGGCAGGAGTTGTTACAAATAACTTACCACCTCAGCAAAGCACTGGCCCAGGTGAAGCCGCTTCCAAAAGCGGCGAGACATACTAAATCACCATCTTTAATTTTCCCTTTCTCCCATGCTTCACACAACGCAATGGGAACAGAAGCAGCTGTAGTATTGCCGTATTGCTGGATATTATTATACACCTGATCGTCGCTCAACTTTAATTTATGTTGTACAAACTGGGCAATGCGCAAATTAGCCTGATGCGGAATCAGCACTTTTATATCAGTTGTTTGAAGCCCATTGGCATTTAGAGCTTCCATAATTACTTCTGGAAATTTTACAACCGCTTTTTTAAAAACGGCCTGGCCATCCATAAAAGGAAAATTTTGTGCATTGTCAATCATATTGTGGCTCATAAACATATCACCAATTTCATTATTGTTGAAATCGGCTACTTTTTCATTTACCCAATGGTTGGCATGTGTGCCGGGGTTATACATAGCTAAAATTTCTGCCGCTTCACCATCGCTATGCAAATGAGTAGACAGTATTCCCTGACTAACTTTATCGGTTGGCTGTAACACAACAGCACCAGCACCATCACCGAATATGACAGAGATATTTCTTCCTCTGGTGGTAAAGTCTAATCCGAAAGAGTGTTTTTCTGCACCAACCACAAGTATATTTTTATACATACAGGTCTTAATAAACTGGTCGGCCACACTTAAGGCATACAAAAAACCGCTGCACTGGTTGCGAACATCCAATGCTCCAATTTCTTTCATCTTCATAGCCCGTTGTAGCAATACGCCACAGCCTGGAAAATAATAGTCGGGACTCAATGTTGCAAAAACGATAAAATCAATATCCTGCGGAGTAATGCCAGCCCGTTCAATGGCAACTTTAGCAGCTTCCACTCCCATGGTGGTGGTGGTTTCATCGGTGCGGTGGGCATAATGGCGTTCTTTAATGCCGGTTCGTTCCTGTATCCATTCATCACTGGTATCCATGTATTTCAACAGGTCGTTATTCGTAACTACGTTGGCCGGAACATACTTTCCTATACCGGCAATTTTTGATTTGTACATAGCAAGCAATTGAGAAAGGAAGATAGGAAATCCACGCCAAAGGCGGGACAAGTTGTGGGGGAAATGAAACTTTTCAACCAGAAAATGATTTATTGCATTGAATATGAAACATCAATTGATGGTTGATTAGAAACGTATAATGGCAATAAATTTTTATATTCGGAATATAATTGCTGTTTATGAAAAGTTCATCACAAAGGTTTTTGGCTCTGGATGTATTGCGTGGTATGACCGTCTGTTTTATGATCATTGTCAATACTCCCGGTAATGGTGCCACTTCCTGGGCAGCACTGCAGCATGCCAATTGGAACGGCTTTACACCTACTGACCTTGTGTTTCCAACATTTATGTTTGTAGTGGGTAATGCGCTGAGTTTTGTAGAAAAAAAATGGGAGGGGCTTTCAGATGGAAAAGTATTCTGGCAGATCCTTAAAAGAACTATAATCATTTTTTTACTTGGTTATCTTATGTATTGGTTTCCTTTTGTGCATTGGAATGCGCAAGGCGATCTGGAAGCAAACCCTTTTTCACATACCAGAGTTATGGGTGTATTACAACGTATAGCATTAGGGTATTTTTTTGCAGCGTTGATGATACGATACCTGAAAGCTGCTACTGCTATTCGGCTTGCAGTAGTATTTCTCCTTGCTTATTGGTTAATACTATTATTATTTGACGGAGGAAATGATCCCTACAATATGATTACTAATGCCGGAACCAGATTTGATCTATGGCTGTTGGGAGAAAACCATTTATATCACGGTGAAGGAACGGCATTTGATCCGGAAGGGGTACTAAGTACATTGCCATCTATTGCCAATGTAGTATTTGGATATGCTGCGGGTAAATGGATACAGGATAAAGGAAAAACCTGGGAAGGCTTAACCAAATTGTTACTGGCTGGTTCTGTATTAATTGCTATTGCTCTTTTGTGGCATACTGTTTTTCCAATCAATAAAAAATTATGGACCGGGAGCTTTGTTCTTCTGACTGTCGGTATTGATTGCATACTGCTGGCAGCACTTACTTATGTCACTGATTTTTTAGGCCGGACAAAATGGACCTATTTCTTCCAGGTGTTTGGCAAAAATCCATTATTTATTTATCTGTTATCCGAAATAGCCGCAATACTACTCTGGTTTTTCCCTGTTGGTAAGAAGAAGCAGGCATTATATTCCTGGTTGTATGAAAATATCTTTCAGTATGCCGGAAATTATTTTGGATCTTTTCTTTTTGCAATAGCTGTAATGCTTTTCTGCTGGATGGTGGGCTATTGGATGGATAAAAGAAAAATTTATATACGGGTGTAATTATTGTTGTGCAGGAGTTAGTTTCAATATTTCAGTTGCAAACTTTTCAACTTCTTCCTGTACCGACTGCACATCTTTTGATTTTATGTAAGATCCCAGCACATGATCACCAGCGTTGGGAATAGCCACCTGCCGTTTCATATTTTCTGGTGTTCCTAATTGGGTGAACATCCTTTTCATAGCAGAAACTTTTACCACAGGGTCCTGGTTGTCTTCATCTTTAAAATAATAAAGCATTAATACGGGCTGTGTAACTTTTTTAAAAGTTGATTCCTTCATGGTTGACTCCAGCAGTTCTTCCAGCTGCACCAGCGAAGTAGTAACATACCTGTTATTCCAGTATTGGGCATAGATAGCAGTGGTATCACTGACAGTGCGATGTTTGCCGGTAACTAAATGGGCAATCTGCAATCCCCAATGATTGTTCAACAGCCATGCATTTGGGTCGTTAATGGCAATGTTGGGAGAAAGTAAAATCAATCCGGCGATGTCAGGATATTCGGCTGCCAACTTTAATGCTAATGTGCCGCCGGTAGAAGTGGACATTAAAATAATTTTTTTACCTAATTGCTTACCAATAGCATAAGCTTCTTTGGCGGAGTTCCAAAGACCATCTGCTGTAAAATTGGCCAGTGGTTCTGTTGTGTCCACTCCATGAGCATCGAGGCGACTTAAAAATAAATTGCATCCGAATTTTTGTGCAAACTCATAATGCACGGGGTCGCCTTCTTCCTGGCTGGCAGAAAAACCATGCAGATACACTACTGCATACTCTGTTTTTTGTTTCAGAGAATCATTCAGCCACAAAATCCTTGCTTCGTTATCTGGTTTTAGTTTATGCTTTGTTTCATTATTGCTGATGTATTGCTCCATTGCAGCAGGGGCAGCAGGAATGACAGGTAGTTCTTTTGTATATTTTGGAGCAGATGGCTGAGGTCCTGAAAAATATACTACAATAAGTACTAACAGGATGATGCCTAACCATTTGAGGAACCTCATATTGCTGTTTTTATGAAATTACTGCAATTATCCGTTTAAATGCTGTTAAGTCTGCATTAAATGCCTGTTTCGTTTGCTCCCGCCGCTTAAATTCAGTACCTTCGCCGCTCGTTTGTCGAAAAGGACTCCTTCGGAGAAAATGAGATTATGGAAATAAGAAACATAGCTATTATAGCACACGTTGACCACGGTAAAACTACACTGGTTGACAAGATTTTACATGCCACTAAAGTATTCAGGGATAACCAGGATACAGGTGAACTTATCATGGATAGCAACGACCTGGAAAGGGAAAGGGGTATCACTATTTTTAGTAAGAATGCTGCTGTTGTTTACAAAGACGTTAAAATAAATGTTATTGATACTCCTGGTCACGCCGACTTTGGAGGCGAAGTTGAAAGGGTATTGAAAATGGCGGATGGTGTTTGCCTGCTGGTAGATGCTTTTGAAGGTCCGATGCCACAAACAAGATTTGTTCTCCAAAAAGCCCTTCAGTTAAACCTGAAACCAATTGTTATTATTAATAAAGTAGATAAATCCAATTGCCGACCTGATGAAGTGCATGATGCAATTTTTGAGTTATTCTTTAACCTGGATGCAACAGAAGAGCAGTTGAATTTTCCAACCTTTTATGGTTCTGGAAAAAATGGCTGGTTCAATGATTCATTGGAACAAATTGAAGGTATTGATCCATTATTGGATGGTATCATTAAATATGTGCCAGCACCAAAAGTAAATGAAGGGCCAGTGCAAATGCAAATCACTTCTCTGGATTATTCTTCATTCCTTGGCCGTATTGCCGTAGGTAAAGTAAGCCGCGGTATATTGAATGAAGGACAAAATATTGTTTTAATGCAGGCTGATGGCAGCATTAAGAAAACAAAAGTGAGAGAGTTGTATGTGTTTGAAGGAATGGGTAAAAAGAAAGTAACAGAAGTAGTAGCTGGTGACTTATGTGCGGTGGTAGGAATTGAAGGATTTAATATTGGTGATACATTGGCTGATGCAGAAACACCTGAAGCATTACCGGTGATAAGTGTGGATGAGCCAACCATGAATATGCTGTTCTCTGTAAACAACTCACCATTCTTTGGCAGAGACGGAAAGTTTGTTACATCAAGACATCTCCGTGATCGTTTGATGAAAGAAACAGAAAAGAACCTTGCCTTACGAGTAGAGGATAGTGAAGAAGGAGATAGTCTGATGGTATTTGGCCGTGGTATATTACACTTGGGTATATTGATAGAAACAATGCGCCGGGAAGGATATGAGTTAACGATTGGTCAGCCACAGGTAATAATAAAAGAAATCAACGGTAAGAAATGTGAGCCGTATGAAAACCTCGTAGTGGATGTACCGCAGGAATTTGCGAGTAAAGTAATTGATTTGGTTAGCCGTAAGAAAGGCGAGATGCTCATTATGGAAACAAAAGGTGAAATGCAGCATTTGGAATTTGAAATCCCTTCAAGAGGATTGATTGGTTTGCGTACTCAAATGCTAACGGCCACTACCGGTGAAGCTGTAATGGCCCATCGCTTTACTGAATATAAACCCTGGAAAGGCCCGATACCCGGAAGAAGTAATGGTGTATTGCTTTCCAAGAATACAGAAAAGACAACCGGCTATTCAATAGATAAATTACAGGACAGGGGAAGTTTTTTTGTTGACGCAGCAGAAGAAGTATATGCCGGACAGATTATAGCTGAAAATATTAAACCCGGTGATCTTGTAGTAAATGCTACTGAGCCAAAGAAACTGACCAACCACCGTGCCAGCGGAAGTGATGATGCCACCCGCATTCAACCTAAAACTCTGATGACTTTAGAAGAATGTATGGAATACATTCAGCAGGATGAATGTATTGAAGTAACGCCAAACTTTATCCGTATGCGTAAAGTGGTATTGGATGAAAATGAAAGGCTGAAACAAACGAAGAAAATGAGTTCTCAGGCGGTGTAAATCGTAATAAATAATTCTTATCTGGTAAAAGCAACACATATTGTTTAATATGTGTTGCTTTTTTTATATTTGTTCTTGAACATGAACGGACCTAAGAATACCATTGACTTAAACGCCACTAGAGCAAGTTGAGGTTAACGAATTTGCTATGAGCTTTTTAATCATCGAATTATAGGAGAATACAGATAAACTGTATTCAAGAGTAAACCAAAACAACTGTCAAAATGATTCCCAATGTTTTTCATTTCGTATTTGGAATGGCAGAGGACTTTGGGGGCATACCGTTCAGTTTGGTACATTACCTGTCAATAAAATCTGCGATAGTTATTAATAAGCCTGATAGCGCATATTTTCATTACCAATATGAACCGGAAGGCGAGTGGTGGTCTAAGGCAAAAGAATTTCTGACATTAAATAAGATTACAGCACCGAATAATTTTCATGGCAATGAATTGTGTCACGTAGCGCATAAAGCTGATGTAGTAAGGTTACAGGCGTTGAAAGAAACCGGCGGTATTTATCTGGACCTTGATACCATCAGTGTAAGACCATTAACTGATTTGTTGCAAAATTCCTTTGCCATCGGGCAGGAACTAAAAACAGCATATATTCCTAAAAATTTCAGACAAAGGGCCAAACATAGTTTTCGCAAACAACTTGGTTTGGTTAAAGATGTTACGACTGAATCAATTGGTTTGTGCAATGCGGTACTATTATCAGAAAAGAATGGTGATTTTGTAAACAAATGGCTGAATGAGTATAAAACATTTCGTTCGCTTGGCAGAGATAAATACTGGAATGAACACTCAGTACAGGTGCCGCTAAAATTGGCAGAGCACTACCCGGAAAGTATTACTAAACTCAGCCCTTATGCCTTTCATTATCCGTTGTATGATGAACAGGGATTAAGGTCAATGTTTGAAGAAGTAAACGAATTTTCCGAAGCATATCTTCATCATCTGTGGGAATCTTTTTCATGGGATAAATATTTATCAAAGCTTACTCAGGAAGAAATCAAAACAAAGGAGACTACTTACAATCTTATTGCCCGCAGGTTTCTGTAAAAAATAAAAATGAAAGTTGGATTTGCTGCAAGATGGAGTCCGTTGGACAAAAAATCATGGTCAGGAACCAGCTATTATACATACCAGGAAATTAAAAAATATAACGAAGTAGAAATCTTCCACTACAAATGGCCATGGTATTTGCGGGAATGGCTGACGATGCAGAAAAGCCTGAACAGAAAGTTTTTTAAAAAGCAAACTTCAGTAGAATTTTTAAAATCTTACGCAAAGTATTTCAGTAAACAATTAGAGAAAGATCTTAAAAAGCGACCTGTAGATATATTATTTGTTTCCGCTTCATCGCAATTGGTTGCTTATTTAAAAACGGATATCCCTGTTATTTATATGACGGATGCCACTTTTCAGCAGCTACAGGGTTACTATCCTTATTTCAGAAACCTGGCAGGCTACAATATCCGGCAGGGAATTGAATTGGATAAAAAAGCCTTTCAAAAAGTGGCCCATTGTATGCTGGCATCCGACTGGAATAAAAATTCTGTCATCAATGATTATGGAATTGATAAAAAAATAATTTCTGTAGTACCCTGCGGCGCTAATATAGATATTGTTCCTGCCCCGGAAGATTTACAACCTTATACTACCGGGCCATTCCGTTTGTTATTTCTTGGAGTTGAATGGGATAGAAAGGGAGGAGATATTGCACTGGAAACATTCCGGCTATTACAACGTAAAGGCATGAATGTACTATTGCATATTATTGGTTGTGTACCACCATATGATTTAAGTAAGGAAAAAGATATTACCGTTATCCCTTTCTTAGATAAAAATAAACAAGAAGACTTTTTACAACTGCATAAAATATTTCTTGAAACAACTATCCTCTTTTTACCCACCCGTGCAGAATGTGCCGGGGTGGTTTTTAGTGAAGCATCGGCTTATGGGATTCCGTCTGTAACTACAGATACCGGGGGGGTTATAACGTATATTAAAAATGATATTAATGGCTATACACTTGCGGTTGAGGCTGACCCGGAAGAATATGCTAACCTGCTTGGCAAAATATTGAATGACAGAAACTTGTTGAACAGGTTAAAAAGGAGTAGTCGTACATACTATGAAGAACAACTGTCCTGGCAAGAATGGGGTAGTAAGTTTCAGTTACTGGCAGAAAACTGCCTTCAACATAAAGTTTCAGGAAAATAAAAGCAACTTACCTTTGCGGAAAATAAGGAAGATGAAAAAGTGGGCATTGATAGTACTCTTTATCGTAGGTTCAATATTGATGAAAAATGACGTAACTGCGCAATGTTCTATTTGTACAAAAACTGCACAACAACTGGGCGAAAAACCTGCCAAGGGAATGAATAGTGGTATTTTGTATCTCGCCTTTGCACCATTTGCTATTGTTGGGTATATTGGTTTTCGCTGGTGGAAGAATAATAAAGAGTAAACAATTACTATAGAATTCGTTTTCAGTTACAATAGCTGAGTTTATTAAAATGTATGGAGAAAGCAAAGAATATTTTACAAAATACTTTTGCAACTGCTGCTTTTACAGTCGTTACCCCCAATTACCTGTCCCACGCCTGGTCGCTTAAAAAATCTTTTTTACAACACAATCCGGAGGCTGCATTTTTTATTGGCATATTAGGTAATGAAAGTCATTGCCCGGGAATGAATATAGAAAACTGCTATTTTCTCGATTCGCTTCACGATAGTCGCATCGAAGGTATGCTGGGTAGGTACCAGCCTTTTGAAATGAACTGTGCTCTAAAGCCTTTTTTTGCCAGTTGTATATTAGAACAACATGCTAATGTGCAACGGCTGATCTACCTGGATAGTGATATGTATGTATTCGGCCCTTTTGCATCATTAACTGATGCTGCCATTACACTTAGTCCGCACCGAACAAAATATACCTATTATCTCCCAGAGCCGAAAAATTATAGTATCATTTCATTGACTCGCTATGGGGTTTACAATGCAGGTTATTTTGAAGTGCAGCGGAAAGCAGAAGCTTTTGCTTTCCTGGAATGGTGGAAACAATTACTGGAGCACACGGGTTATGAAAAACCCGAAGAGCATCTTTTTGGTGATCAGCTTTGGTTAAATTTAGTCCACTCTTTTTTTGATGATGTGTATGTCAATAAAAACCCCGGTTACAATGTAGCCTTATGGAACCTGATTGAACGACAGGTAGAGGAAAGAGATGGAATATACTTTGTTAATAGCAAACCCTTAGTCTTGTTTCATTTTTCAAAATATAATATGGCAGAACCGGACAGGATGGTTAACTATACTGAACCTTATTTAACGTTTGCCAATTTTCCTGAGTTAAAGACAATTTATCAAAAATACCGGGAAGGCCTTCTTGAAGCGGGGTATGAGAAATACAAATCTATTCCATACCCTTTTTCCTATACTCAGGTCAGTAAAAAGAAAACCTGGTGGAAAAAATTATTTTCCTGATCTCTCGGGATTAGTTTTACATTTCAGGAGTACAAATAATTTTTATTTCAAGATCATATACAAAAAAATTGTTTTATGGTTATTGGCAATGGATTAGTTGCAAGACAATTCGAATTGTACAACAGGCAGGAAAACTTCCTGGTTTTTGCTTCTGGTGTTTCAAATTCGAAAACTAAAAACCCCGAAGCGTATAACCGGGAAATGAAATTGCTCAAAGACAGTGTTCAGAAATACAATACTAAATCTTTAGTTTACTTCAGCACCTGTAGTATTTATGATCCTCATGAAATGGAATCTGCTTATGTGAAACATAAACTTCAGATTGAAGATTTTATAAAAAACCATGTAAAACAATACCATATTTTCCGGATTTCAAACCTCGCCGGAAAATCGACCAATCCGAATACACTTCTTAATTTTTTTTTTAACCATGTAAAAAATGGGGTAAATTTCGATTTATGGACAAATGCCTGCAGAAATATTATTGATGTTGATGATGCTTATCTGATCATTGATCATATACTAAAGAACAACCTCTTCCCGAACCAGGTTATTAATATTGCAAACCCGGCGAATAACCCTGTAAAAACAATCATCACAGCCATTGAGACTTTTCTGAATATCAAATCAAATTATATTGAAATTGACAATGGAGGCTGTTTTGAAATCGATACGTCTCCCATTCAGCATATTATTCAACAACTGGGGATTCTGTTTGGTCCTGAATATTTAAAGGGTCTTCTCAATAAATATTACCTGCTTGTATGAAAATTATTGTCTATAACCTTTTTCTCGCCATTCCATAAATACCATTCACCATCATACCGTCAGAAAAGGAAATGGGATGTTGTTTTGTATCTTTTTTCATTAATCTTTTTATTACAGGGTTCAGTAGTTTAGCCCATCTTCTTCTTCTGGCTCCACGTTTGGTGGCCACCACCCACATACCGATCATCTGGGCCATTGACATATTCCAACCACCATGTGCAAACAATTCTATTTCTTCCATGCCGCAATCTTTAAAAATGCGTTGCAGGGCAAAAGGGGTATAACGATATTCATCATGTGGCACTTCATGCAGGTTCCAGAGAAAGGGAACAGTAAAAAAAACAAGACCTCCGGGTTTCAGCACTCTTTTCATTTCATTAATTATCTTATTGGGATCGGGGCAATGCTCCAATATTTCCGTTGCCATCAATGTATCAAAACTGTTGTCTTTAAAAGGCATCACATTTCCGTACCATGTAAAATCCGGTTTGATCCCGTCTTCATATACAATCGCTGATTCAATATCAAGGCCTGTATAGTCAGTAATATATTTATTATCTAATAAGAACTGGCGGTATGGCTTACGACCGCAACCCACATCAAGCAAATGGCCTTTGAACTTTGGCGCACAAGCTTGCACGGCCTTCCAGATGCAGGAACGCATAACATACATACTTATATTGTCCCATGTTTGCGGAATAGCAGTAAAATTATCAGGCTTCATAATTTATGAATAAAGGGTAACTACATAGAAATAAAACAAGGCAACACTAATACTTTGCTTTTTTTATTCTTCTCAAAGTATAATAAAGATCAGCAACCAGGTTTTTCTTTTTAAAATGCAGAAAGCCGGGATATTGTTTCATCACTTTTTGCAGGGCTGCCGGGTAATAACTCAGCGGAACATATTTAAAAATAATATCTTCCCGCTTCAATATATCTTTTCTTTTTGCAACCATTTCTTCAATATGCTGGTCACTTAGGTATTCATCTTTATTATATTCTGTATGTGCTGTAGCCAGTAATTTCTGTTTTATTTTTTCAATGCCGCCCAAAAATGAAAAATGCCAGCCTGCATCGGCCAGTGAAGGAAATATATCTCTTTTATTCCTTAATCCCTGTGGGGTTATTTCTTTGAACTGTTTGGCGGTTGCCGCAACACAACCCTTCCACCACCTGTCTTGTCTTGCACCCTGGCAATTGAGAAAATAATAATGAAACAACATGGAAAAAGCTTCCGGTTTAGCAGATGATATTGCTTTTATAATTGCAACAGGGGAAGGAATCTCATCCAGGTCGCCAAGCAGCACCAAATCAGTGTCTTCCATGTAAATGGCTGCTTCCAGTAAGGCATTTCGCTGTTCGTTTTCCAATTTCCAGGCGGCGCTTCCCGGGTTATACTTTTTTTGTTCTTCAAACACCAGGCCTTCCCGACTTTGTTCAATTGGCAGATAAATGATCTTATGTTGCCATGCCTTGAAACGTTCTTTTGCTTTTGGGAAATTATAAGGCTTGCATTGGCCGGAGTGAGTAAGATTAGATTCGGCAATAACAAAATAATCCACCCACTTGTCAAGCAGTTTGAACCTGAACTCCAGCAGGTCAAGTTCATTAAAGAAAGTAAAGCAGTCAAAAACTTTCACGGTAACTAATTATATAGTGATTTGTGCCTTTTTATGATTCCCATCACAAATTTATATTTATGAATCCGCCAACTGGCGGATCACTCTTTTTATAGGCGCTTTTACAAAAAGATTCTTTTTCGCTGATACCTCAACTATATTAGGAGTAAACTTTCCCGGTTCCACTTCAAATTTTGGTATGCAAAATGCTATTCTTATCGGCACTTCATAAGAGTTTAATTCTATGAAGTCATTATTTATCCTTGATAAATT
Organism: Chitinophagaceae bacterium; assembly: GCA_031374245.1. Taxonomy (GTDB): domain Bacteria; phylum Bacteroidota; class Bacteroidia; order Chitinophagales; family Chitinophagaceae; genus JJ008. The sequence continues at coordinate 56,401 of JANMFO010000206.1, forward strand.
TATACAGGTTAAACTCCCCTTTTGAGTAAGCCGCTTCAATTTCTTTTTTTAGAACAACCTTGTCAATCCCTTTCATTCTTTTTTGCTCTATCAGGTAAAAAGCTCTTTCGGCCAGCAGCCAGAATGTTTTATCAGTAAGGTGTGCTTTCTGTAATTGGCGCAGTATTATTTCAATAAGCTCTTTTACGCCTTCTTTTTGAGAAGCTATCGTTTTTACAACCGGCACTTCATTATAGTGTTTACTAAAAGTAGGTGCCAGCATTTGCTGCAGGTGTTTAACAAACGTATCAGCATCCGGGCGGTCGCTTTTATTCACTACAAAAATATCGGCTATCTCCATTAGTCCGGCCTTCATGGTTTGTACTTCATCGCCAGCCTCGGGAACCACTACAACCACTGTAACATCGGCCAGCCCAGCAATTTCAATTTCACTTTGTCCCACACCCACTGTCTCTACTATGATATGATCAAACTGAAAAGCTTTCAGCAGATCGGTTATTTCAATAATCTTAGGATGCAGACCACCCATGGAACCACGGGTAGCTAAAGAACGGATAAAAACATTCGGATTAGTGTACCAATCACTCATCCGGATGCGGTCGCCAAGCAAAGCACCTAAATTAAAAGGCGAAGAAGGATCAACGCAAAGTACTGCCACCTTTTTTCCTGCATTAACTAAAAAGCCAATTAACGAATCCACCAGCGTACTCTTGCCGGCACCCGGGGGGCCGGTAATTCCAATAATCTTTGTGGTGGAAGCAGGAAGTGACTGAAGCAGTGCTTCATAACCGGGGTATTCATTTTCTACCAATGAAATACACCTGGCAAGGGCTTTTATGTTTCCCTCCTGTATCTGTTTAAGTAAGTCCTGCATGGAAAATTTTTCAGCGTAGCCAAAAATACGCTGAATCATAAAGCAAGGCGAATATGTCTGATAGTTTTATTTTCGCAATATGCAAAAACTCTCTGTTGTTATTATTTGTAAAAATTCAGCCGGGGTGATGAAAAAAACATTGCAAAGTTTTGCAGGGCTTACTGATGATATTGTGGTATATGATAATGGCAGTACAGATGGAACACAAGAAATAGTAAAACAAGTTGGTGCCAATCTTTTCAGCGGAAGCTGGGAAGGTTTTGGCAAAACGAAGAATAAGGCCAACAGCCTGGCAAAATATAACTGGATATTGAGCCTTGATGCAGACGAGGCTATTGATGATGAACTAAAACTCTCATTACAACAACTGCCTTGCAACAGCGAAAAAACAGTTTATGATTTATTATTTAGAAATTTTGTTGGCAACAGGTATTTGAAATACGGGGAATGGGGAAGAGACCATCATATCCGTTTATTTAACCGGAATGATGTAACCTGGAATGATGCAGCCGTGCATGAGCAACTTATCATTCCCGATGGCATACAGGTACAAAGATTAAAAGGCTATGTATTACATCGAACAGCCAGTAATTTTCAGGAGTTTGAAAATAAAATGGTTGGATACGCATCACTCAATGCCCAAAAATATTTCAGGCAAGGAAAAAAATCGTCGTGGGGTAAGCGATGGCTGTCAACAATATTTTCTTTTTTACAGAATTATATTTTTCGCCTTGGTTTTTTAGATGGTAAGCCCGGGTTTGCTAGTGCCCGCATCACAGCACGGTACACTTTTTTAAAATATTCAAAACTGAAAGAACTTAACCGGCAGTCAGCAGGGAGTTCTTAAATTTACAACTGCTGATAGCCTTTTATATACGTAAACTGAGTATGACTAATTTCATTCCCATATTTCCACTTGGTATTGTTGTGTATCCCGGTGAAGACCTTAACCTGCATATTTTTGAACCAAGGTATAAGCAGCTTATCAATGAGTGCCATGCCGCAAAAAAGCCATTTGGCATACCCACAGTCATTGCAAATAAAATGCAGGACTATGGTTCAATTGTAGAAATAGCCGAACTGTCGCAAGTGTATGATAATGGAGAGATGGATATAAAAACAAGAGGAGTGAAAGTTTTTCGCATACTGGAAGTAATAAAAGAATTACCTGAAAAATTATACAGTGGGGCTATTGTAAATTATCCTGATAACTATGAAACAGGTATTCCTGAATTAATGCGAAAAATTATGACCAGCATCCGGGAGCTGCATCAGTTGCTGAAAGTGAATAAAGATTTCAAGAAGCCGGATTCATCAATAAATGTGTATGAACTGGCCCATCATGTGGGTTTATCACTGGAAGAAGAATATGAACTGCTGAGCCTGTTAGATGAGCGGCAGCGACAGGAATACCTGAAAAGACATTTGACCAAAGTAATCCCCATGCTGACAGGTATGGAGCTGCTGAAAGAAAAAATAAAATTGAATGGTCATTTTAAAAATCTGGGCGGGTTTGATATTTAATATTGGCCTGACTGAAAAATATACTCATGTCTACAACACTCTGTTTTGATTTTGGTAATACAAGAAAAAAAGTAGCTGTTTTTAACGAAGCGGAAATAGTAAAGGCTATTGTATTGCCCGATGATTCTGTTAAAACTATTCAATCCCTCATCAATGAGTTTCAACCAACGAAATCAATTCTTTCTTCTGTAGTTGATCATAACACAGCTATTGAAGAGTTGCTGGCCTCCAAAACAAAATTTCATAAACTCAGCCACCTTACCAGAGTTTCATTTACCACGCCTGTTGGCAAACCAGAAACTATCGGTGCTGACAGATTAGCCTTATGTGGGGCAGCGGTTCATTATTATCCCACAACAAATAACCTGGTAATAGGTATGGGTTCCTGTGTTACCTACAACTTCATTAATAAATATCATGAGTTTGTTGGCGGTGCTATTTCTCCCGGATTGGAAATGAGGCTGAAGGCCCTTAATTATTATACGGCCAAGCTGCCCTTAGTAAAGGCAGACAGCAATCTTCCCCTGATTGGCTACGATACTACCACCAATATACTGACCGGAGTGGTGCTGGGACTGGCCAAAGAAATAGATGGATTTATAGAAGCTTACAGGGAGCGGTTCCGGAACTTTAACGTGCTGTTAACCGGGGGTGATATAGTCTATTTGGGTTCACACCTTAAAAACAAGATATTTGCAGACCCTGATTTAATATTTAAAGGTCTGTATGCAATTAGCGAAGTTAATAACCCCTAAGAAAATCAAGACGTTACGAGATTTACAAGGTACGTTTGTGATTTTGATTCTTACTGCTTTCTCACCTGTTTTCGGACAGGATAACTCACCGTACTCCCGTTATGGGGTAGGTGATTTGGTTCCTCCAACCCATATTATTAACCGGGCTTTGGGTGGCGTATCGGCAGCTTATTCCGACCAATTGTCTATTAATTTTAATAACCCGGCCTCATATTCTTCCTTTCAGGGAAATAAAGAGCTCAAATCGAAAAAACTTAGTTCTGGCAGGGCTATACTGGATATCGGAATAAACTTTGAAGGCCGCACACTAAGAGAGCCAGCTACTTCCAAAAAATTTGTGGCTAATAATGCTTTGTTTTCATATGTGCAGGTAGGTGTTCCGTTGAAACAAAGCTGGGGCTTAAGCTTTGGCCTTCGCCCTATTTCAAGAATCAGCTATAAAATGTTCAATTCCCAAAGATTAAAAGACCCGCTTACTGGTCTACCTATCGACAGTGCCCTTACCCGTTTTGAAGGAGATGGTGGTTCTTACCTCGCATCAATTGGTACCGGCTTTAGCTTGTTCAAAAGAGAGAAGTATAAAATGGAAGAAAAGCTCAGCGTAGGAATAAATGGTGGGTATTTATTTGGCGAAAAAGATTACAGCACTAAAAGAACATTTATTAATAATACGATAGAGTATGCACAGGCTAATTATGAATCTAAAACAAACTTTGGTAACCTTTACTTCAATGCTGGTGTGCAATACAGGTTGCCACTTAATACCAATATTGCATTGACAATTGGAGCCTATGGTAACTGGGGACAAAAGCTGAATGCCACGCAGGATATTTTGAGGGAAACATTTCGGTATGATGCTACCTTAGGAGATCTAAGATTAGACAGCGTATCTGAAAAAAGAGATATTAAAGGAAAAATAGAAATGCCTTCTTCTTTCACTTTTGGTTTTGTATTGCAGAAGTATCCTATACCAGCAAAGGAAGGTGGCTGGTTGATTGCATTAGATTTTTCTCAGCAAAATTGGGATAACTACCGCTTTTACGGACAAAAAGATTCTGTAAGAAATAAATGGGAAATAAAAGCAGGGGCACAACTGAACCCTGTACCCAAAAGAAATTATTTCAGCCAGGTAGCCTATCGGTTTGGGTTTTCTCTGGGGCCCGACTACATTAATGTGGGAAATAAATTATCACAGATTACCACCTCATTTGGTTTAGGACTTCCTATGGCATTAAGCCGTCAGGCGCCTAATCAGTTATCAATTATCAATTTAGCGGTTGAGTATATCAAAAGGGGAAATAACGATAACTTGTTGAAAGAAAATATGTTCAGAGTTTCACTTGGTTTATCTCTTAGTGATATCTGGTTTATTAAAAGGAAATATGAATAGTTTTTCTTTTCATAAAAAAATAATTTACGCAGCAGCTCTTATTACAGGCTGCTGTTTTGTTTCTGCTTGCGAGAATGACGAAAAGAAAATAGCGGACTATACAAAGAATATAGTGATGAAAGAAGAGGCTACAGATATTGAAAGCTATCTGAGCCAGTCTGGTAAAATGAAGGCGAAACTTAAAGCTCCGTTGATGTACCGGGTAAGTGCAGACACCTTATATGTAGAATTTCCCAACAGCATGCATGTTGATTTCTATGATGACAGCACCAAAGTGGAAACATGGCTGGATAGTAAATACGGTAAATATTATGAAGGCCTGGGCAAAGTGTACCTGCGGGATAGTGTGGTAGTGATTACTGTAAAAGGGGATACACTAAGAAGCCCCGACCTCTGGTGGGATCAGAATACAAAACTTTTTTATACTGATAAATACGCCATTTATCATGGTAAAGGGAAAAGTATTTATGGGGGGAAAGGGTTAGTAGCTACACAAGATTTAAAGAGCCTGACGTTCAATCAACCAACCGGAACGGTGCAGGTTTCTGATAATGGGTTGCCTAAATAATGCCCCTCTGGGATTATTTTATACTAATCTTCTATCAGTATCTTTAGTATACCTATAAACGTTACAAGTAAAACGATAAACTATGTCATTTAAAAACAAAACTGTTCTTATTACCGGCGGCACCCGTGGTATTGGTAAAGCTATGGCACTACGCCTGGCTAAAGAAGGAGCCAATATTGTTATTGCAGCCAAAAGTGTGGAAGAAAATGCCAAACTTGGCGGAACTATTTTTTCTGCTGCTGCTGAAGTGGAAGCAGCGGGTGGTAAAGCATTAGCTGTGCAATGTGATATTCGTTTTGAAGACCAGATACAGAATGTGGTCGATAAAACTATTGCAACATTTGGTGGTCTTGATATATTAGTCAACAACGCATCTGCTATATCACTTACCAGTACAGAGCAAACAGAACCCAAACGGTTTGATCTGATGCATGACATCAATGTGCGGGGAACATTTTTTGTAACCAAAGCCTGCATACCTCATTTAAAAAAAGCAACTAACCCGCATATACTTACTTTGTCTCCCCCTATCAATCTTGACCCAAAATGGTTTGACAAACATGTGGCCTATACGCTTACTAAATTTAATATGAGTATGATGACGATTGGCTGGGCCAAAGAATTTGCCAAAGATCGAATTGCCGCCAATTCATTATGGCCAAGAACCACCATTGATACTGCTGCCGTAAGAAATTTATTAGGCGGACAAGTGCTGGCTAATATGAGCCGCACGGTAGATATAATTGCCGATGCAGCATATTATATTTTGCGGCAGCCATCCGGTGAATGCACCGGAAATTTATTTGTAGACGAACAGGTGCTGGCTAAAGAAGGTATTACTGATCTGGAAAAATATTCTGTTGTGCCGGGGGCACAGTTGTACACTGATTTGTTTGTTTAATTAATTTTTCTTTTTCTGGTTAAAATAAAACCGGGCACCTATGGTAAGATTAAGCCGGCTATAACCATCATATCGCTTAAATGGTTTTGACTTCCAGTAAGCAGCCTCAGTAAATAGGGAAAACTTAGAACTTATTTTCCAATTAATACCACCGCCAATCGCAGCATAAAAAGCATTGCCGCTGTAGTTATTTTGTATACCATTGAATGTGCCAATGCCTTCGCTATAATTCCATCCTGTTTGAAATGTGAAGTATGGCTTCAGTTTGTTTTTACCAATATAATAATTAGAGTATCCATTTATACCGATTGTATATCCTTTCGTTGAGTGCAGTCCGCCAGGTTTTAGTTCATAGTTAATCCTGCTATAGTTCATACCAACTCCTATTTCCCAATTATCCCTTATAAAATATCCTATTCCGGGGTTGAATGAAAGCTGAATGCTTTTTATTGATCTGTTGTTCTGAATACTTATCGAATTAAGGTCTCCTATATTAAAATTAGGTGCGATAGTTCCTTTTTTAAATTGTGCAAAACTCAGAAAAGAGCAAAGGCTTGCTACTGCCAGAAGGATAGGTTTTTTTTGCATGTTGGTAGGTTTGCATAAAGGAACAAAACCACCTGTTAATAAAAAATAGAGAAACTGTTAATTGGGTTGTAAGAAAAAAGCATTCTGTCTTCAGAGCAGAATGCTTTTGTTGTATATAGACAACCCCAACCGTTATTTCTTATTACCGATAATAATAGCAGCCATTGCTAAGGCAGTATCTTTTAAAACACCTGATGGATTTGTATTAAACGTTTTAATATGAATAGTAAACACAAAAATGAGTAATACGGCTGCCAGCAGATAACAGGCTAATGCTTTTTGCACATTAATAATAATAGCAATAGCAGCTAATATAAATCCTGCACCAGTCAGGTAGATATAGAGTTTGCCATCACCCGGAAACATATCTGGTACCATGCCACCCATCATATTGGCATTCTTAAAATGCAGGTAACCAAAATAAGCAATCAGCAATGCAAAAATTACTTCAGCGACTTTTGTTGGAAAAAATGGTTTCATTATAGTTGGTTTTAGATATTGAACCTACAACTTTTTTAAAACAGTTGCAATACAAGCGATTTTCCTGTTTACAACTTGTGCAACTAAAAAAGCCATCCGGCTTTATGCTGAATGGCTTTACGTATAATCACTTTTCACTTATTCAGTTGATTTTTCTTGTCTTGCTTCAGGCCTCATTTGAGGGAATAACAATACATCCTGTATAGATGGCTGATTGGTTAATAGCATACAAAGTCTATCCACACCAAAGCCAATACCCGAAGTAGGTGGCATACCATATTCCAATGCACGGAGAAAATCATAATCAATAAACATGGCTTCATCATCACCCCGTTCAGATAATTTCACTTGTTCTTCAAAACGTTCCCGTTGATCAATTGGATCGTTTAGTTCGCTATAGGCATTAGCAATTTCTTTTCCATTGATGATGAGTTCAAACCGCTCCACCAAGCCTTGCTTATCTCTGTGCTTTTTTGTCAGCGGACTCATCTCCACAGGATAGTCGATAATGAAAGTAGGTTGTACATAATTATGTTCGCATTTACCACCAAAGAGTTCATCTATCAACTTGCCTTTACCCATTGTATTGTCAACAGATATATGCAGTTGTTTACAAACAGAACGAAGTTGTTCTTCATTCATACGGCTTACATCAAAACCGGTATGCTCATGTATGGCATCATAAATGCTGATGCGTTTAAAAGGGGCTTTGAAGGAAATCGTTTTATCACCAACTGTAACATCGGTATTTCCACAAACATCCAATGCTGCTTTCTCCAGCAGTTGTTCAGTGGTTTCCATCATCCAGAAATAATCTTTATAGGCTGTATAAAATTCCAGGATGGTAAATTCAGGGTTATGGGTTCGGTCCATACCTTCATTGCGGAAGTTTCGGCTGAATTCATATACCCAATCAAAACCACCAACAATCAAACGTTTTAAATAAAGTTCATTGGCGATCCGCAAATACAATGGCATGTCTAGTGCATTGTGATGTGTAATAAACGGCCTTGCAGCAGCACCACCGGGTATACTCTGCAGCACCGGTGTATCAACTTCCAAAGCACCATGATTATTTAAAAACTCACGGATGGAGTTGATAAGTTTTGTTCTCTTAAGAAATGTTTCTTTTACTGCAGGATTGATAATTAAATCAGCATACCGCTGGCGGTATTTGAATTCCGGATCGGTTACCGCATCAAAGGTTTGTCCATCAGCTTCTTTTACAATCGGTAAGGGACGAAGTGACTTACTTAATAAAGTCAGTTCTTTTACATGAACAGAAGTTTCACCGGTTTTGGTAATGAATACATAACCCCTGATACCAATGATATCACCAATGTCCATTAATTTTTTCCAGACGATATCATATAAAGATTTGTCTTCACCAGTACAAATGTCATCTCTTTTAAGATATAACTGTATACGGCCGTTCGAATCCTGGATGACAGCAAAATTAGCTTTGCCCATATCTCTTACACTCATGATGCGTCCGGCAATACACACATCAGCAAATTGCTCTTTAGTTTCTGCTGTAAAATTTTCTTTTATAAAAGCTGAATTACTATTGATGGGAAATAATGGCGCCGGATAGGGTTCAATGCCCATCATAATCAGCTCAGCCAGTTTTTCACGGCGCAGAAGTTCTTGCTCAGATAAATGTGTT
>JANMFO010000232.1:0-4441 GCA_031374245.1 Chitinophagaceae bacterium
AACGGTGCGCAGTAACACACGGCGTTTGGCTTCGCTGGTATTTTGGCGGGCTATTTCAATATCATCATCCGGCACTTTGGTGTTGGCAAAATCACGGGCAAACTGGTCCGCTGTAGGCCGCGGTTTCAAAATAGTGGCAGGAAGATAAACGGTATCTATCACCATCAGTTGTACAATACTGTATTGGTTGCCCTCAAGGTTTTTAGGAATAGAAACTGTTTTGGATTTGTAGGTAACGTGGGTAAATTCCACCTGGTCGCCTTTCAGCACCACAATAGAAAAAACACCCTGGCTGTTAGAAATCGTTCCCCGGTTCTGGCCTTTTACCATCACACTCACTGCCGGAATGCCCACAAGGCTGTCGGCTGTCATTATCACACCATACAATTGCACCACCGAATCACGGCTCGTTTCAAACTGGGCTTTGGCAGTTTGCGGAAGGATAAAAAACAGTAAGCCTGTATAAAGTAGAATTTTCTTCACTGCGCCAAAAATAAAGACAAGTTGCTGATTTCGTAAAACAAATTGCCCGGTACATTGGTTAACTTCGCTGCCGGTAAGGACTTTTAACAATTAATTGAGTAATAAGTTTATCGGAAAGGAATTTTGAACCCGGCTGTATTGCTACTATCGACTTTTGTTGCAACCCGAAGGGTTGGGTTTTTCTTTCTTTCAGTGAAAGAAAGAAAAGTATTTACTTTTCAGGGTTCTGTCCGCTACTCAGCTTGTTTTAAAAGCCTTTAAAAACACATTTGAATAATATGACTCAAGAAAAAATTTTAGCAGCGTTAAGCAATGTACAGGAACCAGATTTAGGAAAAGATTTGGTAACGCTGAACATGATTAAGGATATTGAAATTGATGGCAATAATGTTTCTTTTACAATAGTGCTTACCACGCCGGCCTGTCCCATGAAGGATATGATGCAAACGGCCTGCACCAATGCTATAAAAATACTGGTGAATAAAGAAGCGGTGGTGAAGGTGAACTTTACGTCGAATACCACCACAAAAAGAACGGATGCTGGAACGGTTTTGCCGAAAGTAAAAAATATCATTGCCGTAGTAAGTGGAAAAGGCGGTGTTGGTAAATCAACTGTGGCGGCTAACCTGGCATTGGCATTATCGCAAGGTGGTGCAAAAGTGGGATTGATGGATGCAGATATTTACGGGCCGAGTGTGCCGATAATGTTTGGTGTGCGGGGCGAAAGACCGATGATGATGGAGATAGAAGGAAAAGGAATGATTGCACCTTTGGAACGCTACGGAATAAAATTAATCAGCATTGGTTTTTTGGTTGATGAAAAGAATGCCGTGGTTTGGCGTGGCCCGATGGCCAGCAGTGCTATCAAGCAATTTGTAACAGATGTGTTTTGGGATGAACTGGATTACTTAGTTGTAGATATGCCACCGGGAACCGGTGATATACACTTAACGCTGATGCAAACAGTACCTGTAACCGGTGCAGTAATTGTTACCACACCACAAGATGTAGCATTGGCCGATGCTAAAAAAGGTATTGCCATGTTCGGACAAGCTCAATTGAATGTTCCTATTATCGGTCTGGTAGAGAACATGAGTTATTTTACTCCGGCAGAACTGCCCGATAATAAGTATTACATTTTTGGAAAAGACGGAGGAAAGAGATTAGCAGATGAATATGATATTCCATTCCTTGGACAAATACCATTGGTGCAAAGCATCCGTGAAGGTGGCGATCAGGGGGTGCCTATTATGATGAGTGATGATTTGATTACAAAGAAAGCATTTGAAGGATTTGCTGCACATGTGGTAAGAAGTATTGCGATGCGGAATGCAAATATCAGTGCGGAGAAGATTGCGGAAACGGTATTATGATTTCCCACAAAACCACTAAGTACACAAAGGAAAATGCTTAGTGACCTTTGTGTCTTTGTGGGAACTTCCTTGTTAATCTTAAAAGTATATGTATAATCTTCCTTACTATAAAGAACAAGATGCAGCAGTTGTTTTGCAGTTTATAAAAGAATACCCTTTTGCTTTTTTAAGCGGCTGTGATACAAACAATAAACCGGTGGCTACACAAATTCCAGTTTTTATCGATGAAAGAGACAGTAAACTTTTTCTTTCTGGCCATATAATGCGAAATACAGACCATCATAAAGCATTTGAACAAAATAAAAATGTGCTGGCTGTATTTACAGGCCCCCATACATACATAAGTGCAACATGGTACGCAAAACCAGTCGGAAGTACCTGGAACTATATGAGTGTATTTGCGAATGGAATAATACGGTTTGGAGATGAGGATGAGTTGGTAGCTATTCTTAAACGGTTTACGCTGCATTATGAAAATGGTAATACTGAATCAACAACTGTGTTTGATAACTTACCTGCTGAATACACGGCAAGAATGATGAAAGCAATTGTGCCATTTGAAATTGAGATTAATGACTTGCAACATGTTTTTAAGTTAAGCCAGGATCGGGATGAAAAAAGTTATGATAATATCATACAGGAATTAAAAAAGCAGGATGGCGATGGAAAAATAATTGCTGAAATAATGGAACAACGAAAATCAAAAGTATTCCCCTCATGAAAATGAAATTCTTTTTTTTAATCTTACCATTCTTTATGAATTGTTCAAATGTAAAGAAGCTTGCGGACACTCCCGGGGATGGGGGCGTTGTTGATTTTGATAAACAAGGCCACCGCGGTTGCCGTGGACTAATGCCGGAAAATACAGTGCCAGCTATGTTGAACGCATTGGGTCTGGGTGTAACCACATTGGAGATGGATGTAGTGATTACTAAAGACAAAAAAGTTATTCTGTCGCATGAGCAATGGTTTGGCCGTGAGATTACCACCAAACCTGATGGAACATTCATGGGTGAGAGGGAAGAACGTAAGTTCAATATTTACTGGATGACCTTTGAGCAAACAAAAACCTTTGATGTAGGGATGAAGCCACATCCCCGTTTTCCGCAGCAGCAAAAAATGAAAGTGACAAAGCCACTGCTGGCCGATGTGATTGACAGTGTGAATAAGGATATGATGACAAGAAGAAGACCTTTCCCTTATTATAATATTGAAACAAAAACCAATCCTGAGTTTGATGGAGTGTTTCATCCAAAGCCGGAAGAGTTTGTTGAATTGCTGATGGCCGTAATAAAAGAAAAGGGAATTGAAGAGCAGGTAATAATTCAATCCTTTGATTTCAGAACCTTGAAATACCTGCACCAGCATTATCCAACTATTAAAACGGCCATGCTGATTGAAGATTTTGATAAAAGAAGTTTGGAGGAGCAGATTAAAGCATTAGGATTTGTACCCAACATTTACAGTCCGGCTTATCAATTGGTGAATGAAGAATTGCTTAAAAAATGTCATGCACAAAAGATGAAAGTAATTCCGTGGACGGTGAACGATAAGGAAACAATTACAAAATTAAAAACAATGGGAGTGGATGGAATCATTACTGATTATCCCAATCTGTTTAATGAATAGCTCTTCAAAATTCAGCTAGACGCTTTTCATCCAGGGCTAACCATTTCTCTGCATTTTTATGGAATAACTTTCTCGTTGTCTTTTTACCCAGGTCCATTTTCTCAATCAGTCTTCCGGGTTTATGCTCTCCTAATGGAAAAGGATAATCACTGCCAAGGCAAATTGTATCTTCACCCATCACATCCAGTAAATAACTGAATGCTTTTTTATCATGCACTAAACTATCCACCCAAAATTTGCCAATGTAATTAATTGGGTTAACAGGATTGTCAACAGCGGTTAAGTCAGGCCGGACTTTAAATCCATGTTCTATTCTGCCAAGAGTCAATGGGAAAGATCCACCACCATGTGCAAAAGCTACTCTTAGTTTTGGAAAATTTTCAAACACACCACCAAATATCATCGAACAGATTGCCCTGGTTGTTTCAGCCGGCATGCCTACCAGCCAGGGAAGCCAGTATTTTTCCATTTGTGTTTCACCCATCATTTCCCAGGGATGAATGAAAAGGGCACAACCCAATTTTTCGGCTGCTTCATAAAAAGGGAAAAATTCTTTTTCAGATAAATTTTTACCATTGATATTAGAACCGATTTCCAATCCCGGCATCTTTAATTCCTTCATGCATCGTTCCATTTCTTTAATGGCAAGATTAATGTCTTGCAACGGAACTGTTCCTAACCCGATAAAGTGATTAGGTTCTTTGGCTACAGTTTCTGCAATATGGTCGTTGAGAAAACGGGACGTTTCTAATCCATCGTCTGGCTTTGCCCAGTAGTTAAATAAAACCGGAATAGTGGAGAGTACCTGTATGTCAACATCGGTTTCTTCCATTTCTTTCCGACGCACCTCTTCCTTAAAACTGTTTTCTTCCACTACACGAAAAACTTTATCGCCTTTCATCATACAGGCTTCGCAATTGCGGTGCTCCAAATGAATAAATTCCCCGTAGCCAAAC
>JANMFO010000296.1:0-11983 GCA_031374245.1 Chitinophagaceae bacterium
TTGCCAACAGCGCCAACAATAAGTGGTTTGTGCAAATTATTTCTTTTTTCCAGCATCAGCAGGGCAGTAGCATAATCATGTGAATCGTATTGGAACTGCAGTACCATATCATCACAGGTTTTCTCTCTTTCCTTTTCTACAATTTTTACAAATGCTTTTACAAAAGGATTAAAGTAAAGTATGGTACGTATAAAATTGATTACAAGGTTTACCAGGTAATCATATCGTTTGATATGTGACAGCTCATGCAGTAACACCGCTTCCAACTGTTGTGGAGTAAGATGATTGATAGCGGCCAGCGGAACCAATATTACCGGCTTTAGAAATCCAATAGTAACAGGAGAGGAGACCAATTCTGAAATCCAGATGCTTACCGGCTTTTTAATACCCATACGGTTGGCTACATTATTTACAAAAATCCTCCAGTCAGCATTAATCTTTGAGAGTCCATACTGACGTATAACCTGCACATAACGGTAATTGCGGATAAAACGCAGCAATGGCATTATCAGTAACACAAGGTAAAGTACCGATGCTACAGGCAGTGTTTGTTGCAGCCAGTCATTCACCGGATAATTGCTTTCTGTGCTCATTAATACAGAAGATATAACTACTCCATCGGTTGATGAACTGGTGAATACGGAAAATAATGTATAAATAAACCAAGCAAAGCCTGCTATTAATAATCCAGAAGCCAGGGAACTTTTAGTAGAAGAAGTTACTTTCTTAAATAAGGCTGTGATAATTTGCCAGACTACCCACAAAAATGCCATTTGCCAGAGACTGTTGAGCACAGCCCAGCCAAGTGATTGCAAAAAGTTAGTATGGCCGGTCATGGTTTATTGCTTTTTAAGGCTATTCAGTAATGCCTGAATTTTTTCCAATTCCTCGGGGCTTGCTTTGTGGCTGTCATCACCCAATGCCTGTATTACCAGTTGGGTAGGAGAGCCTCCAAACAAGTTGTCAATTATTTTACTCAGTAAATGTTTTTGTGTTTTTTCCTTATTCACGGCTGCCTGGTACACATGGGTACGCATCGAATCATCTCTTTTCACAATCCCTTTTTCATTCATAATCTGCATCAGCTTCAGGGTAGTAGTATAGCCAACATCTTTTGTTGCCCCCAGTTCTTCATGCACTTCCCGCACAGTAGCCAATCCCTTTGTCCAGAGGATTTGCAGTATTTCCAGTTCGCTTTCAGTGGGCTTTATCAATTTAGGCGCTGACATAGTAATAATTTATAACCCGAATATACGACTATTTTCGTATGACCAAAAAAGAAAGGCATTTTTTTAGGTTTTTTAACAGTTATTAACCGTGGGACGCAGGCAGAAAGAAAAGGTTACTATCCATATAAAATTCTGGTAGGTATAAAAAAGTAAGCCCCCCTGTAGAAACAGCGGGACTTAAATTAATGGTTCTGATTAAGATCTTTATTGATACTGAACAGTATTCGCTTTGTTTAAAGAAGCTATTGGTTCAGTCACTTTAAATATTTTGCTGGTTGATGGTGGCGCAACGGGCAAAGGAGTTTTCACTTTCTTTGCAGCTATCTGTGCCAAACTTGGTGCGATAACTAAAGATACAATTGACATCAATTTAATAAGAATATTCATTGATGGTCCAGAAGTATCTTTAAAAGGATCACCCACGGTATCACCCGTTACAGATGCTTTATGTGGTTCTGATTTTTTGTAGAACATCTCGCCATTTATCTCCACACCTTTTTCAAAAGATTTTTTAGCATTATCCCAGGCACCACCGGCATTGTTCTGGAACATTCCCATCAATACACCACTTACTGTAGCACCGGCCAAAAATCCACCTAATGCTTCTGCACCAAGACCAGGCATAAAACCAATAATCAATGGAGAGATGATAGCAATAGCACCGGGCAACATCATTTTTTTAATAGAAGCCTGTGTAGAAATGGCAACACATTTATCATATTCAGGTTTGCCTGTTCCTTCCATAATGCCGGGAATAGTACGGAACTGGCGGCGAACTTCTTCTACCATGGCCATGGCCGCTTCACCAACCGCACGAATACATAACGAAGAGAATATAAATGGAACCATTGCACCTACAAACAAGCAAGCCAATACATTTGCTTTATAAATATCAATACCTGTAATACCGGCTACACCCACAAAGGCAGCAAATAATGCCAGTGCAGTTAAGGCAGCAGAAGCAATCGCAAATCCTTTTCCTGAAGCAGCAGTAGTGTTACCTACAGCATCCAGTACGTCAGTTTTTTCTCTCACTTCTTTTGGCAGCTCACTCATTTCAGCAATACCACCTGCATTATCTGCAATAGGACCAAAAGCATCAATAGCCAGTTGCATGGCAGTTGTTGCCATCATACCTGCAGCAGCAATAGCTACACCATATAAACCTGCAAATGCATACGAACCCCAAATACCACCAGCTAATACAAGTATTGGCAAAAAGGTAGATTCCATGCCAACTGCTAAACCTCCAATAACGTTAGTAGCATGGCCAGTTGAAGACTGTTTAATTATAGAGTTAACCGGACGTTTGCCCATTGCTGTATAATATTCAGTGATGATGCTCATTAATGCACCTACTGCCAAACCAACAGCAATAGCACCCATCACTTCCCATTTAGTAAATGGTACACCTCTTAATTCCATTGCCTCTGGCATAATCCAATAAACTAAACCAGCAGCAGCTATAGCTGTGAGGATCATGGAACCCCAGTTACCCATGTTCAATGCTTTCTGTACAGTATGCGTATTGATACCTGCTGACTCGCTGATGCGAACAAACAAAGTACCAACTATAGAAAATAAAATACCAACACCTGCAATTAACATAGGAAGAACAACAGGTGCAAATCCGTTCAATAAATCATCAGGACTCAAGGGATTTGTTGTTGTTTGCTGTCCCAATACAATTGTTGCTAATACAGTAGCTACATAGGAACCGAATAAGTCAGCACCCATTCCAGCTACGTCACCTACGTTGTCACCTACGTTATCGGCAATAGTAGCAGGGTTTCTTGGATCATCTTCAGGAATACCAGCTTCTACTTTTCCCACCAGGTCAGCACCTACGTCCGCAGCTTTGGTATAAATACCGCCACCTACACGGGCAAATAAGGCTATTGATTCAGCACCCAATGAAAAACCAGTAAGTACTTCAATAGTCCTTACCATTTCTTCAGAATTGATGCTGGCATCTGGTGCAAAAATTTGTTTTAAAACAATATATAAACCTCCCAAACCCATTACCGCCAAACCTGCTACACCAACACCCATTACAGCACCACCGGTAAATGATACATTCAATGCTTTACTTAAACTGGTACGGGCAGCTTGTGCTGTGCGAACATTGGCTTTGGTAGCAGCTCTCATACCAATATAACCAGCTGTTGCACTCAATACAGCACCAAATACAAATGCAATAGCAATAGACCAGTGGGAGTGAGAATTAGTAGTTGCCATAACAGCTAATAAAATCCCTACTATTGTTACGAAGTAGCCTAAAACTTTCCATTCGGCTTTCAGAAAGGCCATAGCACCTTCAGCAATATAATTACTGATTTCTTTCATCCGGTCGGTACCGGCATCCTGTTTTGAAACCCAATTGAATTTGATAAAAGTGTAAATGAGACCTATTAGGCCCATGACGGGAACGAGATAAATTAATTTGTCCATACGAGTTGATTCTTGGTCAAAATTTTAAGGACGGCAAAGATAGGGGAAGGAAGGGAATAGCCCAAACCCTTAAGGGTCTTTAAAATCAGGGTTTTAAAGAGGAAAAAGCACCACAAAGGTTTGAAATTATATCCCCGGCTATCATAGATTCCATTGAAAGCTCCTGAGCTGCCAAATCACCGGCCATTCCATGCAGATAAACACCTAAAACGGCTGTTTCTACAGAACTATAGCCTTGAGCCAATAAACCAGTTAAAATACCAGTGAGCACATCACCACTTCCAGCGGTAGCCATACCTGGGTTGCCGGTACTGTTAAAGAAGCCCGTACCCTCTGTTGTAGCAATGAAAGTATGATGACCTTTTAAAACAATAATACAGTTAAGTTCTTTTGCTTTTGCTTTTGCCAGCTCTATTTTCTCAAAATCATTAGCAGTTTCTTCAAACAATCTTTCAAACTCTTTTGGGTGTGGGGTAAGAATGGAACCCACAGGAATCAATTGCATCAGGTCTTTTTGCGAAGCGATAATATTTAAGGCATCTGCATCTAACACAACCGGAATTCTGTACGAGTCAAATAATTCCCGCAGCATCATTTTTGTTGCTGCTGCAGTGCCAATACCCGGACCAATACCGATGGCTTTATACTCCGTCAGGTCACCATCTAGTTTTGTATTGATTTCTTCATTCAAATCTGTTATCACCTTTGCTTCAGGAACGGTAGATTGCAAAATATTATATCCGCATTTAGGAATATGGCAGGTGAGGAGACCTGCGCCAATTCTCATACATGCTTTTGCAGAAAGAACGGCCGCACCTATTTTGCCATAACTACCAGCTATTAATAAAGCATGGCCAAAATTTCCTTTATGGGCAAAACTTTTTCTTGGTTTATGAATGGAATGTATAATACTATCATCAACAAATTCGAATTGACAATAAACTGTATTATAGTATTCATTATGCAAGCCGATATCAAGGATATGCAGTTCGCCGATGTTTTCCTGGTTTTCGGCAACAAGGAAAGCCGTTTTGTAACATTGGAAACTCAACGTATGTGTTGCCTTTATGATTGTATTACCTATTGATGAATGATCCACAAATAAACCACTTGGCACATCAATAGAAATAATTTCGCAGCCGGAGTTGTTAATATGTTCTACCAGCTTTGCTGTTACTCCTTCAAGGTTTCGGTTTAATCCTGAGCCAAACAGTGCATCAATAACCACCTGTTTTTTGGGTAAAATATGAAACTGTTCTTCTGATTGTACAAAATGAATATCTGCTTTAGGTAATTGATGAAGGCGTGCAAGGTTAATTTGAAAATCATCCGTTCCTTT
Source organism: Chitinophagaceae bacterium (assembly GCA_031374245.1). Taxonomy (GTDB): domain Bacteria; phylum Bacteroidota; class Bacteroidia; order Chitinophagales; family Chitinophagaceae; genus JJ008. The sequence continues at coordinate 5,020 of JANMFO010000296.1, forward strand.
ATGTCCGAATTCAAGAATATAAATGGTGACCGGATAGTTTTGCTGCATCAGCATCCGGGCAATGGCCAATCCATCGCCGCCATTATTTCCTTTGCCACAAAAAATACTAAATGAAGCAGCATCAGGGTATTGATGTAATAACCAATCCACACATTTACCAGCAGCCCTTTCCATTAAATTAATAGAAGAAGTAGGCTCATGCTCAATGGTGTATTGATCCCACAGGCGTATTTGTTCTGCCGAAAGAATTTTCATTGTACCCTAAAGTTGGAGAATATATCTCACAAAGACACGAAGAACACAAAGAAAATTAATCGGGTTCTTTGTCGAAAACTGTGCTTACTTCTTTGTTTTGGATTTTGATGGGCTGGGAACTTTTTTCTTCTTCAGGTCAACGGCCTGTTCCTTTTTTGACGGTTGGGGGTTTTCTGTATCATCTTCAGTATTTACTTTATGCTGCTGATAATCGCCAAAAATATCGTAACATAAATGGGCGGCATTATAAACGCTTCTGGTGAATTTATTTCCAAGTATTATAATAGTCACCTTTTCATCCATCAACCGGGCAAATGCAGCATTAAAGCCATGCCATTTACCAAAATGATAAACAACCTTTTTGCCATTGGGTAATAATTGCAGGCGCCAGCCCAATCCATAGTTATGAACAGAAGGCTTTTCAAAACTATAGGGGGCAAAAGCAGAATCCATCATCGGTTGGCTGAGTATCTGGTCGGTGTATAAAGCCTGATCCCATTTCAATAAATCCCGGGGTGTTGTATAAATATTTTTATCTCCATAAGTTCCATCTAAGCAATCAAACTCCCAGTATGTACCATTATGAGTAAAAGAAGGAATGGCGGTCAGCGTATCTTTTAAAGAAAAAACATAAGTATGCTTCATTTGCAACGGACCAAAGTATTTCTGTTGCATATAGTCAGGAAATGTTTTACCGGTTATTTTTTCAATAATCATTGCCAGCAACACATAATTGGTATTGCAGTAACTGAAACGTCTGTCTGGCGAAAAAGTCTTATCCGGTTTATCGGTGTACATAATGTTCAGCATATCCTCGTTGGTAGCATATTTCTTTTTATCCCACTTGCTGTTAGAAATAAAATACAGGTAATTAGGCAAGCCACTCCTGTGATTCAGCAGCATTTTTATGGTAATGCCGGGATATGGAAAGCCGGGAAAAAACTTATTCAGCGAATCATTGATTGACAGCTTTTTTTCTTCTATTAATCGCAAGGTAGCAATAGATGTAAATGTTTTACTTGTGGAAGCAATGTGTAATGAGGTGCTGTCTGTTAAAGAGTCTTTTTTTCTTAAATCTGTTCTACCAACATATTTTTCATAAATAACCGAGCCATTTTTTGCAATTAAAATTCCGCCATTAAATCCTTGTTTCAACAGGGTGGTGTCGAAAAAAGCACTGAGCTGCCTGTAATATAAACGAAATTCCTGCTGATCGATTTTGGTGGGGGTAGTGGGAGTGGGGGGATAGAACTGCAATGAATCATCAACGGATTTTTTATCACCAGAGGAAGAATTACAACCAAAGAATAAAACCACCAGAAAGAAAAACGATAGTATAGTCTTCAAAAGGAACAATTTCGATTAGTTACAAAAATAGAAGGCAGCTTCGCCCTATGGATTGATTAGTTTTCCCCAATGCGCTATAAATGTTAATAGCGCATTGAAGTTGACCTGCTTGAAATAATCATGCCATTGTTAAACAACACTAATACCTGTTAGTGTCAGTTTTTTGTTAGCTATATGCAATGAAGGCTTTGTACTACATAGTATATTTGCAGTATGGCAAAAGCAGGTACAACAAGTTATCCGAAAGAGAAAATCAGGATTTTATTTTTAGAGAATATCAGCGATGCAGCAGTAAAAAATTTCAAACAGTCGGGTTATGTGAAGGTGGACAAGATTACAAAGGCATTGACTGAAGAACAACTGATTGAAGAAATCAAAGATGTTCATATTCTTGGCATCCGTTCCAAAACACAGATTACCCCGGCTATTCTGGCGGCAGCAAAAAAATTACAGGCTATCGGTTGCTTTTGCATTGGTGTGAACCAGGTAGACCTTAAAGCAGCTACCAAAAATGGTGTTGTTGTTTTTAATGCACCCTATTCCAATACAAGATCGGTAGCTGAGTTGGTAATCGGACTTGCTATTATGCTTATACGCCGTATACCGGATAAAAATAAAGCTGCGCATGAAGGTATCTGGATGAAAGATGCCAAAGGCAGTTTTGAATTACGGGGAAAAACACTGGGCATTATTGGTTATGGAAATATCGGCTCACAGGTAAGTGTGCTGGCAGAAGCGTTGGGAATGAAAGTTATTTTTTATGATGTGGAAACCAAATTACCATTGGGTAATGCTTCTGACGGAAAAACTTTAAAAGATGTGCTGAGTAAAGCAGATATAGTAACGCTGCATGTACCGGAAACGACACAAACAAAAAATATTATTAATAAGAACAACCTGAAGTATTTTAAGAAAGGTGCCATTCTTATCAACTATGCAAGGGGGGAAGTGGTAGACCTGGAAGCATTGCGCAAAGCGATTCTGGACGAAGCAATCGGTGGTGCAGCTATTGATGTGTTTCCATGGGAGCCTGAAAAAAATGGTGACCGTTTTCAAACACCGTTACAGGATTTACCGAATGTTATTCTTACTCCGCACATTGGCGGAAGCACTGAAGAAGCACAACAAAATATTGGTGAAGATGTAAGTGTGAAATTATTCAACTACTTGGAAAAAGGAATCACTTTTGGTTCGCATACCGTTCCTGCATTGGCATTACCACCGCAGGAAGGCAGCCACCGCATCCTGCATATTCATAATAATGTACCGGGTGTTTTGTCTGCAATTAATACACAGCTCTCTAAACACAATATTAATATCGTTAGCCAATACCTGAAAACCAATGATGAGATTGGTTATGTGGTACTGGATGTAGATAAGAAATTATCAGCCCAGGCTTTGGAATTGCTGAAAGAAGTGAAAGCGACGATTAAGGTGAGGATGCTGTATTAGATAACTAAGATTATCAGTATTATAAATGATTAAGAGGAGTCAGAAGTTGGTTCCTTTTTTTGTGCAAAAAATAAGTTCCTGTATTTTCAATAAATACTGAAAATTGTGTAAGTTTGTAACGTAAACCACAATAACATGAAAGTCGTAATAGTCGGGGCAGGCTTTGGCGGACTCAGGTTGGCCCGCAAACTGAATAACAAACCCGGTTTTGAAGTCACTCTTATTGACCGTTTTAATTACCACCAGTTTCAACCTTTATTTTACCAGGTGGCTACGGCCGGACTGGATGCAAGTAATATTTCTTTCCCGTTGCGCAAGGTTTTTCATAAAAGTAAAAATGTAAGGATCAGGCTGGCTACATTAAAACAGGTGCTGCCCGCTGAAAACAAAATAGTAACCGACACAGAAGAAATCAGTTATGATGCATTGGTAATTGCTACTGGTGCGGATACTAATTTTTTCGGCAACACACAAATTGCAGATAATGCCTTTCCGATGAAATCGACCGTGGAAGCCCTGCAACTACGTTACCGCTTACTGCAGAATTTTGAAAAAGCGTTGACGGTTACTGATCCAACAGAATTGCAGCGGTTGATGAATATTGTAATTGTTGGTGGTGGCCCGACAGGAGTGGAACTGGCAGGAGCTGTTGCCGAAATGAAAAAATATGTATTGCCCAAAGATTACCCTGAGCTTGATTTTGACAAGATGAATATTTACCTCCTGGAAGGAGCCGGGAAGACATTGGGAGCCATGAGTGAAAAGTCATCTGCTCAATCCCAAAAATATTTAGAGCGGTTAGGAGTAAAAGTGTTGACCAACACTTTGCTGGAAGGATATGATGGAAAAGAAGTAGTACTAAAAGACGGAAACCACATCGCCAGCAATACGGTAATATGGGCTGCCGGTATTAAAGGAAATATTCCCGATGGCTTTGATAAAACACTAATTGCCAGAGGAAATAGAATTAAAATAAACAGGTATTGTAAGGTGATGGGGCATGATAATATATATGCTATCGGCGACATCGCTTATATGGAAACGCCAAAGTATCCAAACAGTCACCCGCAGGTGGCACCAGTAGCTATGCAGCAGGCCGATTTGCTGGCAGGCAATTTGAAACTGATTGAACGAAAATCAAACCCTGATAAGCAATATGAATTCGAATACAAAGACAAAGGATCTATGGCAACCGTTGGAAGAAACCTTGCGGTGGTAGATGTTCCAAAACCGAAACTGCATTTCGGTGGTTTTATGGCGTGGATGATTTGGATGGGCTTGCACCTGATGCTGATACTGGGTGTGAAGAACCGATTCTTTGTATTCAGCAACTGGTTATACAATTATATAACATACGACCAAAACCTGCGGTTGATATTTAAGGAGTTTAATAAACCTGCTAAGAAGGATTAAAATTTTTTGAGAATTTTTCTTGCACGGGAATGAAAAGCAGCCGTTTCAAAATCCCAGCGGTCTTCAATCACAGTTTTCAGTTCTTGTTTTATATCGGGGTATTGTTTCGACAGGTTGTCAAGAACAGTTAATGAGAATGCCTTGATGGCTGGTTTTTCAGTTGGTGAAATAATATAGTCGAAGCAGGTGTTCATTACTTCACCATGAAAACGCTGAGGAATGTATATTTCCTGCAATAGCCGCAATGTATTCCGTTTAACAGAATCATGGATGCCATGTTTGTGCAGGTTTTTCAGCATTTTGCTGAAATGCTTTTGAATCAACCGGGGGTGGGCAATTACAATATAGCTCAATGGCCAGGCGGCCCGTTGCACCACCCGGTATTCATCGTTTAAAAAGAGATTAAACAACTCATCAAAACGCAAAGGATTATCACCAACCCATTTAATAATCCGGTTGCAGTTTGCCTTGGAATGCTCTGCCAGTATGGTTTCCATGAGTTTTATCTATCTATAATATTGTAATAATCCATCCACGATTCAACCTAACAATATTATAGAATAATAGTCTTTTAAGCTAATTTATTTTTCTTATAATTTATATTATGTTAAATAGCATGAAGCAATATCATCCAACTATTACTTCAATGTCTCCACCCTAATTCGTTTAGCAGCTATTAATTATAATGCTTTTCTTGATAAGGAATCGGAATTACTAATGCCTGATTACAGAGCTGGTAGAGATACTAACCAACAAAAAGCTCAGAAAACTATCCATTGAAGTTTTTATTTCTAACTATAATGACCCGTATGATATAAAAAAGATACTGTGCTTACTTATGATAGCTATGCAAAATATTATATTGCTCACGGGTATGATGTAAAAACATATATTAATTATTTAGCTGAAAAATAAACGAGATTGGCTTTGTATTTCAACGAAAAAGCCGCTAATTAAAGCAGCTTTTTCAGTATAATATTTAAGACCAATCTATTTAATCGAATCATACAAATCACTCCACTTCTTCTCTTCTGCAGTGTACTTAGCAATATCAGCAGGTTTCCCTTTCGCATTTATTCTTTTATTGGCATATATATCGATCAGGTAACTAATGGCTTTTTTGTATTGCTGCTTGTCCCTTATTGCATGGTTTTTATCTTCACTTTTTGGTCTGCTGGCAAAGATAGCTGCTACTTTTTCATAAGGTTCTCTGGCACCTTCCAATGCTTCACTGTATTTTTTATCCAGCATATCCCTTTTGGTCAAATCTTCTTTAGAGGCCATAGTACCGGGTTTGGTACGGGCTTTCATCTCTTTTGCAAAAGCTTCTCTTTCTGTATTTACCCTTACTGCTTTATTAATATAATGGTCCCCTAAATACAAATAAGTATTTTCAAGTTCCGGCTTAATCGCTATTACTTTATTAAAAGCGGCAACCATTTCAGCTTCTAATTCAATTTCATTTGCAGGTTCTACAGCACCTTCAAACCGGGAATTCAGGGTGTCATAAATTATCTCACCCAATATTTCATTGGCTTTATAATTGTTGGGATCGGTGGCTAAAACCTCTTCCAGGGCTTTTCGCTTGGCTTCAAAAGTTGTTTCCAATCCCACTGCAAAATCAACCTTATCAAAGTCAAAATATTCGCTTTTAGGAAACATTTCTTTGCCCAGTGCTTTATATTTTTCAAAAGAAGGAATATCTTTTTTACCAAAGGAATAGCTTACAAGGAAACGATAAACACTTTCAAACCCCTCACCCGTTACTTTATGATCTGCAAGTATCCTATAATATTTGGCTGCATCATCTTTCTTGTTGCAATTTTCTGCCGTTATGGCTGCCAGGATAAGCACATTGGTATCAAGAGTTGTGGTTAATATTTTTTTATTAATTAAAATATCAGAGAGTTCAACTGCTTTTTTAAATTTTTCGAATGATAGTTCCCATTTTTTATCTGAATAATCAGTATACCCTGATGAATAGTATCCTGAGTAAAGATTGATAGGCCCGTTCTGATAAATTGGGTCAGTTAACAATGTCATTTCAGGTTCCATTTCTTTATACTTGTTAAAAGCTGTTACAGCTTCTGCTGTTAACTGGTCAGCTTGAGGGGTACCTTTTGTACCATCCATCATCGCCATACCCGCATATACGGTGGTCTTAAGTATATAGGCTTCAGCTTTTGCGGTAAACTTGGCATTGGTCATTGCTTTGTCGAGGTCCGTTTTTGCCTGTTCATATTTGTTAAATAATAATAAGTTTTTTATGTCTTCATACTTCTGGGCATTTACCAAAGAAGCAGATAAGAGGACAGTAAATAGGAAAAAATACCTTTTCATCTGTTTGTTTTTATTGTATATAATAAATGTTTCAATCGTTTACAATTCAGGATTGCCATCAGTAGATGTATTTTCTGCCGGTGGCGTTGCGTTGGTATCATCAATGGCCGTGTTTTCTTCCACTCCATGCTCTCCATTCCCGTTTTGTGTCTGGTCA
>JANMFO010000269.1:0-8825 GCA_031374245.1 Chitinophagaceae bacterium
CCACCCAATACTCTTCCCTGTCCATCAATAAATTTGGTAGCAGAATGTAATACCAAATCAGCACCGTATTGAATAGGTTGCTGCACTGCTGGTGTAGCAAAACAATTATCAACCACAAATAAAATATTATGTTGCTTGCAAAGTTTTGACACCAACTCAATATCTATAATATCCAATCCGGGATTACTTGGCGTTTCTACGTACAGCATTTTTGTATTCGGCTTTATTAATGCGGCAATAGATTCTGGTTTGTTCATATCAAAGTAAGAAGACTCAATCCCCCACTTTGGTAAATATTTGGTAAGTATAGTATGTGTAGAACCAAATACCGCTGATGCCGAAATGATATGATCTCCTTTGCTTAAGAATGTCATGAATGTACCGAAGATTGCTGCCATCCCTGTTCCTGTAGCTACACCATCTTCTGCTCCTTCCAATACTGCAATCTTATTAATGAACTCATCCACCGTAGGATTAGAAAATCTGGAATAAATATTTACATCTAATGTATCATCAGCAAATGCTGCGGCCATCTCTTCAGCAGACTCATAAGTAAAACTGCTGGTCAAAAACAGCGGTGTGGAATGTTCTTTCTGTTCTGTTTTTACTGTTTGAATGCGGATGGCTTTTGTTTCGGGACGTTGTGACATATACTACTTTATCTATTAATCTATGAATGGTAAAGATACAGTACAGGCTTCATTCTTATTGACAAAAAAGGGGAATAATACATCAGGTAAAAACCTCAGGATTGCATCTTAAATAATTTTAACAAGAATCCTTATACTCCAAATAATAACCAGTGTACCCAGAAGGATAAAAGCAGTTTTACGTGGCAACCTGCCTGCCAGTTTTGCTGCAATAGGTGCCGCTATAAGACCGCCGATAATTAATGCAATTATTGTTTGCCAATGGCTAACTCCAATCATGGTAAAGAAAGTAAAAGCACTTGCCAGTGTTACAAAAAATTCTGTAAGACTTACAGACCCGACTACATATTTATGACTTCGACCATTGTTAATTAGTGTGCTGGTTACAATTGGGCCCCATCCACCGCCGCCAAAAGAATCGAAGAAACCACCAACTCCTGCCAGCAGCCGGTAACGTTTGAATTTCTTCTGTGGCCTGATTTCCCTGAATGCATTCAATATAAATTTTATGCCCAGTATTAATGTATAGCCTGCTATTACCGGCCTGATTATTTTACCATACCTCTCACCTGCCAGTACCAGTATTATTGCTCCGGCAATAGCACCTAATACTCCGGGTATCAATAAAGCTTTGAATAGTTTTTTATTTACGTTGCCAAATTTATAATGGCTGTATCCTGATGCACCACTGGCAAACATTTCTGCGGTGTGAATACTGCCACTTATAGCAGCCGGGTTAACGCCGGCTGATAATAAAATGGTAGCACTGGTAACTCCATAGCCCATACCCAATGCACCATCTACTAATTGAGCACAAAACCCTGCCAGCACCATAATTGGAAAAGCTTTATCCAATGTATTGTACCAGGCCACGGTATCATCCGCCATTCTTTGCAAAGGCAGGTAGGAGAAAATAAAATATCCAATCAGCATGAAGCCGAAAGCGAATAAAGACCAGGTGGCAATTTTCTTCCACCTTTCGTTCTTATCTCCATTTTCCACCAATGCCTTTGTAATTTCATTCATCCTCTTCACCTTGTATTCGAAATTTCCATTTAGCCTGTTTCTTACTGTATTCAGGTTGTCAATTACATCATCTAATTGTTCAGGCAATGCTTCATTTAATACTTCCTTTATTCGTTTGGCAGCCGTTGGTGATTTACCATTGGTTGATATAGCAATTTTTAAACTACCTTTTTGTACGATGGAGCCCAGATAAAAATCACAGAGCTCTGGTGTGTCGGCTACATTTACCAGCAGGCTTTTTTCTTCTGCCAGTTTTTTTATCTGTCTATGCAATTCAGAATTATCTGTTGCCAGTATTACCAGGTCTTTATTTTCAAGGTCAGTATGCTCAAATGGCCGTTGAATAATTGTACAGGCAGGATACTTTTCCAATAATGACCGCACTTCATCTTTTATGAGTGGTGCAACAATAGTAATTTTTGCATGAGGAGAATTTGATAGTAATGAGCCTAATTTTTCAAGACCCACATTACCTGCACCCACTAACAGTGTATGCAAATATTCCAGTTTTAAAAAAACGGGATATAACTGGTTCTTCTCACTTTTTATTGCCGACTCCATCTGCTGCAATTATTTTAATAAATGTACAAGTAACGAAATGCCGTGTTCCTGCTGTTAATTTACTCCAGATATACCCGGCTTGTAACTGTGTGCTTTTATTCTCATTATAAATCACAGTGGCCCCTAAACGGTTTTGCTGAAATGCAAATTCTCCACCGGCTAATTGCTGCATATATTCATTTGCCAATTGTAATTTCCATTTATCGGATACTGTTTGAACAAGGGACATTCTATACCTGAATCGCAAAGCGAAATTTTTATCCTTCTTAGATGTAGCGGCAAAAAATCGTTCTTCTATTCTGAACCGGCTAAACAAACTCAATTTCTTGTTTAATTTATTTTCTTTCACAACTTCCTGCCACAACCTGAACTCACGGCTAAAATCATGATTGGTTTTATCAAAACTTGTCCGGGTAAAAAAGAATGCCAGCCCGGTTGCTACATTCCATTTCTCATTAATAAATCTTCTAATTCCAGTTCGAAAGGTGTACTGATAGGCAGAAGCCGATACACCAATTGTTCTGTAACTAATATCATTATGCACTTGCCAATTTGATGAAAGCTGCACCGGAAGTTGCAATGTATTCCATACAATTGTTTGTGATTGCTGGCCAAAACTACTTTGAACATACAAAAGCAAACCGACAGGTAATATCAAGAGTTGTTGCCTCTTTTCCATTATTACAAAAATAAGGGGTTGCCTTTAGTCTACCTAATTAGCAGACTTTAATTTATCCTAATTGAGTTCGATTATGACAACAGTTGTTAGTTGCCGAGTAGCGAACAGAAACCTGAAGTGTGCGACGCAAGGGATGATGATAGTAGTACTACAGCTGGGTAAAAAACTTAATAAACGATATTTTCAATCCATTCCTTCGCATTTCGGGAAGCATAAGAAATAATAATATCGGCACCGCTACGCTGCAAGGCAGCCCACACTTCCAGGTGTGCCGCTTCACGGTTGACCAAACCTTTTGCGGCCAGTGCCTCGATAGCTGCATACTCGCCGCTGACATGATAGGCCGCAACGGGTTTCAAAGTTTGTTGTTTTACTTTGGCAATTACATCGGTGTATAAGGCCGCAGGTTTTACCATCAATATGTCAGCACCTTCTTTTTCATCACGGATGGCAGAAGCCAATGCATCGTTGAGATTGAAAGGAGATAATTGATATGACTTTCGGTTTTGCAATCCCTTAGTGTTGGGTGCCGAATGACATGCATCACGGAAAGGGCCATAAAACTGTGAACTGAATTTAGAAGCATAACTCATAATGCTTACGGTTTCAAAACCTAATGCATCGAGTTTATTTCTGATAGCAGCAATTCTTCCATCCATCATATCGCTTGGCGCAATACAGTCTGCGCCGGCATTGGTGAGGATGGATGCATACTGTGCCAGCACATCCACTGTTTTACTATTGAGCAATTGTGAATGGTCTTCATTTAAAATGCCGCAATGTCCATGACTGGTATAACTGCACAAACAAACATCGGCGGCTATCCAAACTGTTTCACCGAAAGTGTTCTTTATTTTCTTGATTAGATTGCTGGCAAACGAAAAATCAAAGTTGTTATCCTTTTTTTGTGCCGGAACGGGAAATAGCAAAAATTTACTGATACCATTTTTTAGATCTTGTTCAATCGAAAAAAGAACAGAGTTGATTGTATCTACCTGCACCTTGTTCATTCCTTCCACCTCTCTTGGTGTAGTGATAGCTTCATCAACAAACAAAGGTTGTATAAAACTCTTGTACGACAATTTCACAGAGGCGGTCAGTTCTCTTATATGTGTGTCTGTTCTTAACCTTCGTTGGTTGAGTGGATAGAAGTTTGTCTCCATTGCTGAAAGGCTTTAATGTTGGGGAATATAACAGGACTGATACCTGCTGCTTTAAATTGTTCTGCTGTTTCTCCATACGGACAAACATGCTGTACATTTTCTTTTAGTACGTTTTTATATTGAACATATTGCCGAAAGCTTGTCCAGAAAATTATATCAGCTTGTTTTATTTGTGCTTCGATACCTGGTGCTTGTTTTTCTTGTGTTCCATAAGTACCATAAGTTTTCCAACCTTTTTCTTTCCATGTTGCAGCAGATGAATTATTCGTTACGATAGCAACTTGGTCTTTTGAAATATTAAACAACCGCATTTGCCAGGGAGTCAGTAGAAATTCTACTCCAAAAGCATCGGCACTCCCTTCTACCCAGATTCCTTTTTTTGCTAACTCAAACCAGGTCTTTGTTCCGGCAGCCCAAACTTTTTTTAATTGTAGTTGCTGAATCACTTCTTCTTTTTGTGCTGCTTTGTAATTGGCTACATATACTATTGCTTCGTTGATAGTTGTTGGTTCATCATTGTATTGATACTGAAAAAAGCTACCCATGAAATCGGTGGTGCTGAAAAAGTTTTTGTTGACAATATTTAACTCAGGTAAACCAGTCCACTTACTGAAAGTAATATCGTTGCTATCTTTTCCAGCGGCGTAGATAACCTCATTGGTTCCATAGCTGATAGTGGTAACACCAAAGCGTTGCAGGCAGCCCACTCCATATTGTATGGCCGTTTGCTTTTCCTGTGTGCAGGCTTGCATTAGCTTCTTATCGTTAATGGTGTTCAACATTTCAACTGCTTTTTTATTTGCCGGATTTGCTTCCGCTACGATGGCACCCTGGCAAGGAGCTGGTACACATTCTATCAGCGGCAGGAGCATTAGTTTTTTATCTTTTAATAGTTTTTTAATGCTATATCCGCCGTCAGGGTTTTCAACCGCTGACGGGGATGATAATAAACGATTTAAACCCGCTGTCGCTAAAATAATTCCATCATATTCTCCGGTATCTAATTTTCTTAATCTCGTATCAACATTACCACGAATTATTTTCGTTTCAACTTTGAAATCCTTATTCCATTGCGGCAATGCCTTTTGCAAAAAAAATATTGCCATTTCTTCTCTTCGGGGTGAACAAGTGCCGATAATAATTTTATCACCTTTCTTTAATTTCGATTCCACTTCTTTTCTGAAGATGGCTATATCCCGTACATCATCTCTGTCAACCACAGCAAATTTATTCGAACCGAAAAAATGTTCGCTACTCATATCCTTTAATGAATGAACGGCGATATCTGCTTCATTACTTTGCAATGCATCAAAAATATCCTGGGTGAAGAAATCACTTCCTTCTACCGTTTGCAATGGAATGTTCTGCAATGTATCACCACGACTCTCCCGTACAACAATCTCCACTTTCAAATCGGGATAAGCTGTGGCTATCTTATGCTTCACTGTCGAGAGTTGCAACAGCGAAAGTTTCGAACCCCGCCCTATGAGTCTGATTGTTTCCATTCAAAATTTTATTCAAACTAAATGCTAAATGATTGATATGTTTTGGCTGGTGCTTAACCGTGGTAATGATACGTAAACACTCCTCACCTACCGGTACCGTCGGATAATTGATAGGTTGCAGGTAAACGCATTGCTGCAACAATAAAGCATTAGCCACCTGGCGGCAAAAGGTGGCATTTTTTACCGGCAAACTGGTAATATGAGAATGATTACGCAAAAATTTAATTCCATTTTCTGCTAATGCACGGCGAAGCAAAGAAACATTAGTATGAAAATTTTTTCGGTATTCACTATGCTGTTGAATTAATTGAATACTTCTGTTGGCCGCACTGCATATAGCCGGTGGCAATGAAGTAGTGAAAATAAATCCACTGCCATAGCTGCGGATAAAATCAATAATGGTAGAAGAAGCCGCAATATACCCGCCAAATACACCAATGGCTTTCGATAAAGTACCATTGACAATATCTATTTCTGTTTGCAAATTTTCCTGTTCCAGGATTCCTGCACCAGTTTCACCATATAATCCAACGCCGTGTACTTCATCAATATAAGTAAGTGCATTATATTTTTTTGCCAGTGCTGCTATTTTTTTAACAGGGGAAATAGTTCCGTACATGGAATAAACCGATTCAAAAACAATCAGCTTGGGTTGGTCAGCAGGAATAGTTGCTAATATCTCTTCAAGATGAATAGTATCATTATGATTAAATATTTTCTTTTCATTCTTACAACCCCTGATACCTTCAATGATAGAAGCATGGTTACGTTCGTCAGAAATAAAAACAAGACCCGGAATATTTTTTCCTAATGTCTGTAAAGTAGTAACATTAGCAGCATATGCACCATTGAAAAGCAGTGCTGCTTCTTTTTTATGCCACTGCGCTAAGGTTGTTTCTAATTCTTTATGATAAATAGTGGTGCCGGAAATATTTCTTGTGCCGCTGCTGCCTGTTCCGCTTCTATGTGTAACAAAACTAAGTTTCGCAATCACCTCTTCATGTGTACTCATGCACAAATAATCATTACTGCACCAGTTGATAGCGGAACGTTGTATTCCTTCCTTATTGGTATAATGAAATTGGGGGAAGTGCTGAGCACTCTTATTTACATCTAAAAAATAGCGGTAAGAGCCGGCATCTTTCAGTTGCTGAAGTTTATCTGCTAAATATGACTCGTAATTAAACATTATTGATTCGCTATCCATTTGCGGTGAGCAAAATCCCCGAAAGTTTCGCCATTGAGACTTTCTTCATTGAAAGTGGCAAACAACTCATCCAGTGTTTTTAGAATCTGTTCTTCACTCAGGTTGTCTTTAAATTTTTTATTCAGCCGTTGGCCCTCTCTATCACCACCAATATGCAAATTATATTCTCCGTAGGCCGTACCGATTAATCCAATCTCTGCAGCAGGTGAACGACCACAACCATTGGGGCAACCCGTCATCCGCAAAATAATTTCATCGTTTTGCAGATTGTATTTCTCCAACACCGGCTCTATTTTAGAAATCAGCGTTGGTAAGTATCTTTGAGCTTCTGCTAATGCCAGCGGACAAGTATTAAATGCTACACAAGCCATTGCATTTTTACGTAAGGCACCAGCATCTTCCGTATGGTTTATTATTCCAAACTGTTGAAGCAGTCTATTAACAGCATCTTTATCTGCTTCAGTAATGTCAGCCAATATCACATTCTGATTGCCGGTAAAACGGAAATTAGCCTTACCTGTTTTAGCAATCTCCAATAATGCAGTTTTCAAAGGAGCTTTTTCATCATCAAGCACTCTTCCATTTTCAACAAATACCGTGTAATACCAATTGCCTTCATGGTTTTGTTTCCACCCATAATGGTCTTTCCTCGAAGTAAAAGTATAAGGCATAGTTTCTTTCAGTTTAAAACCACAGCGTTTTTCCAGTTCTTCCTTAAAAGATTCTACACCTAATTTATCAATAGTATATTTTAATCTGGCTAATTTTCTATCGCTTCTGTTACCATGATCTCTTTGAATAGTCATTACCTCGTACACAGCTTTCAACACATTATCAGTACTAATAAATCCTAACACCGTTGCCATTCTTGGATAAGTATTAGCATTACCATGTGTAGCACTTAATCCGCCGCCCGCTGCAATATTAAAACCTATCAATTTCTCATTCTCCACTATGGCAATCAATCCCACATCATTCGTCAATACATCTATATCATTGTTCAGCGGAATGGCGATACCAATTTTAAATTTTCTTGGTAAGTACCTGTCCTGGTACAAAGGATCTTCTTCCTTTTTATCTGAGATCATTTCTTCATCCAGCCATATATCATAATAAGCCCTTGTTTTAGGCAATGCCATTACACTAAGCTTATCCGCATAAGCAAATACTTCTTCATGTATGGGTGATTCATTTGGATGTGCACTGCAGGTTACATTTCTGTTCACATCGCCACAGGCAGCAATGGAATCTAAATGAATTGTATTAAAAGATTGAATAGTTGGTTTGATATGCGATTTTAAAATACCATGTAACTGTACGGTTTGGCGGGTCGTAATTTTTATCGTACCTGTTGAATGTTCACCTGCTATATGATGCAATCCAATCCACTGCTCCGGTGTTAGAAAACCACCGGGCAACCGTAATCGGATCATATAAGAATATAGCCACTCCAGTTTTTTATTGCTGCGTTCATCTCTCCTGTCACGGTCATCTTGCTGATATAATCCATGAAATTTTATCAGCGACTGGTCATCTTCCCTCAATGAGCCGGTAATATCGTCAAGCAAACTTTCTTTTAACGTACCCCGCAAACCATCGCTGGTTTTTTTAATCCTTTCGACAGGTGATAAATTATTTTTTGTATTCATAATAGTTTTTGTTTACCAGCTTCAGTTCCCTGAGCATCTTCATTGCGTCGCACTCTTCAGGGTTCTGTTCGCTGTTCCTCTTTTATTGAAACCCTTCGGGTTGCCCATTCACTAATACACATCCTTCTCATATCTACCATCATCCTTTATTTTCTCTAAATATGTTTTAGCTTCCTCTGCTGATTTATTTCCCTGTTCCGATATTATTTGCAGTAATATATTCTCTACATCTTTACCCATCGGGTCTTTGGTGCCGCTGATATAAATAAATGCGCCGTCATTAATCCATTGATATAATTCAGCAGCCTTCTCCAACATTCTATGCTGCACATAAATTTTTTCCTGTTGGTCTCTTGAAAAAGCAAGGTCAAGACAATTTAAAACA
>JANMFO010000281.1:0-10490 GCA_031374245.1 Chitinophagaceae bacterium
GTAACCGTTACATCATCCGGGGCTTTTTCATAAACAGCCAGTTCGGTTATTAATTCCAATAATCTTGGGCAGTCTTCTCTAGCGGCTCTGCGAATTATTATTCCCATTATTAATTTTTAATTATCAATTGTTCATTTTAAACCCGGGCCCTTTTACAAATCTTCCAGGTTTTACCCCTGTATGTTCACCATCTTTCAGCACTTGTTTTCCATTTACAAATACATGAAGCATACCATCGGCATATTGATGAGGTTTTTCAAATGTTGCATTGTCTTTTATTTTTGCCGGATCAAAAATTACTATGTCTGCATAGTTACCGGTTTTCAACTCACCCCTGTTTTTAATTTTTAGATTGGTAGCCGGTAGTTTGGAAAGTTTACGGATGGCTTCCTGTAAAGAAATTATTTTTTCTTCCCGAACATATTTTCCTAATACCCTTGAAAAATTTCCATAAGCCCTTGGGTGTGCATTTGATTTCAGAAATATACCCTCATTGGTATAGGAACCCTCATCGCTGCCAAAACTTAACCATGGAATAGATAACTGTTTCTTTACATTTTCTTCAGTCATTAAAAAATAAATACACTCTACCCTGGTACTATCCTGTATAATTAAATCCATAGCGGTTTCTTGTGCTGATGTACCCCGCATTTTTGCAACTTCTGCAAGTGACTTGCCAATATATTTTTTCAAACTATCCTGTTTAAATCCTACTACCAGGATATTTTCGGGTGTTCCAACTCCGTAAAAAAAATTTTCCCATTTATCCGTTTTGATAGTCATTTCTTTTGCAAGTTGTTTCCGGATAACCGGGTTTTGCAATCGTTCTCTTAGTTTTCCAAATCCACCATCCTGCAAAGTTGGTGGCATAGTTGCGGTAAGCCCCGTACCTCCGGCAATATAGGTATACATATCAGCTGTTATATTTAGTCCTTCTGCCCTTGCTCTTTCTACTCGTTTTATTACGCTGTCCATTTTATTCCAGTTATCTTTTCCTCCTGCTTTTAAGTGATAAATCTCGGCATGGATATTTGCTTCTTTTGCAATAGTGATTAATTCTTCCACGGCTTCATGCAGTTTATCCCCTTCACTTCTCATATGACTGATGTAGGAGCCACCATATTTTGATGCCTCTTTACATAATTCAATGAGCTCTTTTGTTTTTGCAAAAAAAGCAGGCGGATAAATAAGGGAAGTACCCACACCCATTGCACCTTCTTCCATTGCCTGCCTTACTAATAATTTCATACTATCCATTTCAGCAGGAGTGGGATCACGGTTATCTTCACCAATCACATGCATACGAACTGTAGTGGCACCAATAAATGATGCTATATTACAACTAACACCTTTCTTTTCCAGAAAATTCAAATACTCACCTAATGTATTCCATGCAATGTTGTATTTAATATCTCCTTGTGATTCCTGTTGTTGTTTTTTCATTTCTTCATTCAACGGGCCCATGCTCCATCCCTCACCCATTACTTCCAATGTTACTCCCTGCTGTATATCACTTTGGCTGCGTCCGTCTTCAATCAGCGATTCAGTTGCCCAGCTTAGCATATTGATAAAACCGGGAGTAACGGCATTTCCTTTTGCATCTGTTTCATTTTTAGCTGCAGCTTTTGATAAATCTCCGATAAAGGCAATGGTATCATTTTTAATTCCGATGTCTCCTTTATAAGGCTCACCACCATTTCCATCATAAATCATTCCATTGCGGATGATGGTGTCATAGTCCTGGTGTTTAGCTTCACAGGCAGTAAGAAAAAGAATAAAGATGACGACAAACTTATTCATAGTTATTTCTTTTTTGTTGCTTTAAATGTTCCATTGGGTTGAATAAAACTAAGTGCTGTTATTTCGCCTTTATCATTTTCATCAAATAATAAACTATAACCTGATAATATCTTCATTACAAATTTATTCTTGTCTGTTGCTACCAGCTCATATTCCGGTTGCCCTTCTATAAAGGCGTACAATGTTTTTTCGCCTTTAATATAGATTTTGGCGATCATACCGGGCGCCAATTCGTATTCGCCTTCAAACTTCTTTAATTCTTCTTTAGTTATTTCTTTGGGTTTAGGTTTACGGATAAATTCAAAAGGTTTCAATCCCGCCTCCAGTTCCATATAAACGGAATTGATTTCACCAGCTTCATTGATTTCAAAGCGGATATTAAGACTGCTTTTTTCTGAAGTGTCAATTCCTTCTTTTTTGTCTGCTTCAAAAGTTTCAAATACATCATAATGAAAATGTCGCAGCCATATTTTTTTACCGGGCACCAGCATAAATATTGAATCATTCAGGACTGCAACTTCCATTGTACCATAGCCAGGGTGGTTATACAATCCTTCATAATCTTTTAGATTGTGTGAAGGTTTTGTCCCTGTTTTCTTATTGCTTTCAGCTTTCCCCTCAGCTTCTTTAGCTGCTACTTTTGCTTTCGCATCTGCTGCATTTCTTTCACCAAGCCAATCTATTGGTTTTTCTTTTAATAACCTATCGGCAATAGTATTTCTTACAATAGAAGGTATAGCCGATCCATTTTGATTAGTAAGAACAATAATCCCGATGCTATCTGATGGAAAGAAAGAAGTACTGGCAGAAAATCCATCAATATTACCTCCATGCTCTACCCGGTAATGGCCCCGGTAAGAGGCCATGAACCAACCGAACCCATAGTTAGCAAAATGAATATCCGGTTTTTCTTTTTCTGGTAATGCTGCCCCGATTATCATTTGTGAACTCATCGCTTCTTTAAGATAAGGGGAAGGAAAAATTTCTTTGCCATTATATTTTCCGCCATTAATCCACATTATCACCCATTTTGCCATTTCATTAACACTGCTGTTAATGCTGCCTGCAGGGCTCATAGCATTGATGTCATAATAATCCAATTTTTTTATAAGACTGTCTTTATACAGGTAATAACCAAGTGATGGTTCTGCGCTTTTTTCAAGATCTTTTATAGTAAGGGTGGATGAATTCATCCCCAATGGCGTAAAAATTTTTTCTTTGATATTTTGTTCCCAGCTTTTACCACTCATCTTCTCTGCAATCATTCCCTGAAGCAAGAACATAAAATTGTTATACTGCCATTTTTGCCGGATAGCTGCAGTAGGTTCCTGGAATTGTATCCGCTGCATCATACTATCCCGTGAGTTAGTATTAAAAAGATACCAGGAGTAGTCATGCCTGGGCAAACCGGTACGATGGCACATAATATCCCTGACGGTGATCTGGTTATTCATTTCATTATTAAAAAACTTTAACCCTGGTAAATATTCCCTCACAGGTTTATCATATTCTATTTTTGCTTCTTTATCTAAAAGGCCTATCAGCAAAGAAGTAAATGCTTTAGTGCAGGATCCTATGGCAAATTGTGTATTAGGAGTTGCCGGAATTTTCTTTTCATAATCACGGTAGCCAAAACCTTTTGCATAAATTATTTTATCTTTTTGTATAACAGCCACTGCAAAGCCAGCCGCTTTTCTTTCTTTCAATATTCTTTCCAATGTGGTATCAATACCTTCAAGGGGGTTTGTCTGAGTTATTACTTTTTTCTGTGCAAAACCCGTGAAGCAAACAAGGGTTATAAGCAGTGTTCCAATATATTTAATATTAGTAGTTTTAAAAGGAAACCCGTCCAGATTGTGACGGGTTTCTAAAATTATGAAAGAAAAATGATGAAAAAATATGGGCCAGATAATTATTTCAAAGCTTGTTCAAGATCTGCAAGAATATCCGGAAGGTTTTCAATACCTACATTCATCCGTATCAATCCATCGGTGATACCATATTTTTCTTTTTCTTCTTTTGGTACACTGTAGTGTGTCATAGAAGCAGGATGGGAGAGTAATGTATCACAAGTGCCGAGTGAAACCGTTCGTACACACATTTTCAGTTTATTCATAAAGTCAATACCAGCTTGTAAGCCACCTTTCAATTCAAAGCTTAACATCGCTCCGGGATGTTGCATTTGTTTCATAGCTGTGTTATGGTCCGGGTGATTACTTAACCCGGTATAATTTACTTTTGCGACACTAGTATGTGACTCAAGATAATGTGCTACTTCCATTGCATTATGGCAATGCCTTTCCATTCTTAGTTCCAGTGTTTTCATTCCCTGAATTAATAGAAAGGCATCAAAAGCATTGGAGTTGCCACCCAGTGTGCGGTGTATTTTAGTAATTTTAGTTTTCATCAGTTCCACATCTCTTCCCAGCAAAATTCCACCGATAGCAGTACCATGGCCATTTAGAAATTTGGTAGTGGAATGAATGATGAAATCAAGGCCATACTTAAATGGTTGTTGTAAATAGGGAGTAGCAAAAGTATTGTCGCAGGCTACAATAAGGTTGTGTAGTTTTCCCAGTTTAGTCAGCTCTTCCAAATCCACACATTGAATGGTAGGATTAGCAGGCGTTTCCAGATACATCATCTTAATAGCTTTATCAGCCTTAATAATGTCCGCTGCTTTTTCTAAATCCCTCAGGTCGGCAATAATGGCAGTAATACCAAAGGCCGGAAGAATTTTAGAAACCAACTCTTCGGTGCCACCATACAAAGAATAGTGCGTAATGATTTTGTCACCAGGTTTTAATGTGGCCAGCATCAAAGTAGAAATAGCTGCCATGCCTGATGCATGAAGGATTCCTTTTGCTTCAACGCCCAAACCAAATGTTTCCAGTGCTGTAATTTTTTCTTCAGCTTCCGTCATGGTGGGGTTGCCCCAGCGGCTGTAGATATAACCTTCTTCTTTTCCACTGAAGCGGCGCATACCTTGCTCGGCATCATCAAACACATAAGTACTGCTGGCATAGATAGGAACCAGGTGTGCATAGTTCGGGTCTTGTTTGTGGCCGCCATGCACTGCCAGCGAACCCCAGCCTGTTAGTGGAAAAGTATTATCTGCCATTTGGATGAAAGACTTTTATTTTTGAATAAGAGATATGCAAATATCCTTGTAATCTTTTTAATCCTGAAAATCTTAGTTCTCACATGAAGGAATTGTTGAAACAGTATGCGGCTTACAATATCTGGGCAAGCCAGCGGATAATGGACGTTATACTTGCATTATCGGAAAAAAAACAATTGGCTGAAGTGCACAGCAGTTTCAATAGTTTGTATAAAACGGTGTTGCACATGCTGGATGCAGAAAACATCTGGTGGCAACGTATGAAAATGGAGGAACGGATTAATGTACCCAGTGAAAATTTTAATGGAACAATGAGGGATTTAGTTAGTACTTTATCACAACAATCAAAACAATGGGAAGAGTGGGTGAATAATACTCCGGAATCATCATTGGATCATGTCTTTCATTATTACAATAAAAAGAAAGAACATTTTAAAATGCCTCTTTACCAGATGCTGCACCATGTGTTTAATCATGCAACTTATCACCGTGGTCAATTAATAAATATGCTCCGGCATTTGGGAGTGGAGAAAGTGCCGCAGACTGATTTTTCATTCTGGGTACAAAGCAAAAAATAAAGCAATTGCATTGGCAATTGCTTAAAAAATATTTTTGATATCAATTCTTAAATCAATAACCCCATTTCACCAGCGTAGCACCCCAGGTAAAGCCACCACCAAAAGCAGCTAACACTATTTTATCACCTTTTTTTAATTGATTTTCCCATTCCCACAGACAAAGTGGGATAGTACCCGCGGTGGTATTGCCGTACTTCTGAATATTGATCATTACTTTTTCTTTGGCTAACCCCATTCGATTGGCAGTAGCATCAATAATTCTCAAATTAGCTTGGTGCGGTACCAGCCATGCTATATCATCGCCTGTCAATTGATTTCTTTCTAATAGTTCTGCACTTACATCTGCCATACCTTTTACCGCAAATTTAAAAACAGGCTGACCATCCTGGTAAGCATAATGTTCTTTTGCCATTACAGTTTCTATGCTGGCAGGTTTTTTTGAACCACCGGCCTTCATATGTAAATACTGGCATCCGCTGCCATCGCTTCTCAAGATTGAATCTTGTATGCCATTTCCTTCTTCATTTGGTTCCAGTAAAACAGCACCGGCACCATCACCAAAAATGATACAGGTGGCTCTGTCAGTATAATCAACAATTGCACTCATTTTATCTGCGCCACAAACCACTACTTTTTTATAGCGACCGCTTTCAATTAGTGCTGCTCCTTGTGTCAAAGAATATAAAAAACCAGAGCAGGCAGCTGATACATCAAAACCCCAGGCATTTTTTGCACCCAATTTGTCGCAGGCAATATTAGCCGTGGAAGGGAAAACCATATCAGGGGTAACGGTACCTACAATCAGGCAATCAATTTCTATGGGACTTATTCCTCTCTTTTCACACAATTGCTTTACAGCCGGTACTACCATATCAGAAGTGGCCAGCCCTTCACCTTTTAAAATTCTTCTTTCTGAAATACCGGTACGGGTACGAATCCATTCATCATTCGTATCCACCATTTTTTCCAAATCGTAATTCGTAAGCCTGTCTTCAGGAACAAAGCCGCCTATAGCAGTTATAGCAGCCGTTATCTTTTTGTTACTCATGCGGTATTGAAATTAAAATAAAAGTGGCCAAAGGTAGCATAAAGTCGTTAGTCATTAGTCAGGAGTCCGGAGTGATGAACTAAAGAAAATGATGTTAATTGTACATGCGGGGAACTGGTGTTTCCTGGCTAACGACTAAAGACTCCTTACTCCTGACTTATCTCTCCCGACTCTTCCCTCAATTCCTTATTTTCGCAACCTATGATAGCCTATCTGAAAGGAGATTTTGTGAATAAAAGCCCTGCATCGTTGCAGATAGATGTAAACGGCGTGGGATATGATGTACAGATAAGTCTAAACACTTATACCAAAATTCAAAACCTGGATAAAGGTCTGCTGCACACTATTCTCCTGATAAGGGAAGATGCCCACATACTTTATGGTTTTTTTGACCGGTCCGAAAAGGAAATTTTTTTGCAGCTGATTAGTGTTTCAGGTGTTGGTGCCTCATCCGCCAGGGTAATGTTGTCGTATATGAAACCTGACGAATTGGCAAAGGCCATTATTCAGGGGGATACCCGGACCCTTGAAGGGGTAAAAGGTATTGGCAAAAAAACGGCGGAAAGAATGGTGCTGGAGCTGCGTGACAAACTAGCCAAACACCCGTTAGATTTAAATATTTCGCCTCTGAAAAACAATACTTTGTATCAGGATACGTTAAATGCATTAACAGCTCTTGGCATATCCCGACCGGTTGCTGAGCAAGCAATATCAAGGGTATTTAAAGCTGAACCTGATATCGTAACCATTGAAGACCTTATAAAAAAGTCCTTAAAAAGCCTGTAGCCTATTGAACCAAGCTTTACCTAACTAATCTCTTAGAGAATAACTTTGATTTTATTGACTGCCAGGTACCGGATACAGATAGCCTTATCCATTATTTTTTTTGCCACCGCTTTACAGGCAGATGCTGGCTATTTCCCTGTACACAATGATTTTTATACTCCATCTGTAGCTGATACAAGCCGTTATCCTTTGCAAGACAGGTATGGCGACCCATATACTTATCCTAACCGTAATACTTTCGATCTGAAGGATACAGGATTTGTAAAACGAACTATCGAATACGATCCTAAAACGAAGCAGTACTACATTCTAGAAAAAATTGGTACAAAGTATTACCGCACCCCCACTTCTTTTTCAATGGATGAATTTGTGCGGATGCAAGGCAGAAAAGATGAGCAGGATTATTTCAAAAAAAGATCTGCACTTCTGGCTAATATGAACCGCAGGCTATATAAGCCGAAATTAAAAGTTACAAAGGATTTATTCAATCGTATTGTTGGTACAGGTAAAATTGATATTAAACCTTCCGGTTATGTAGACCTTTTGATGGGTTACCAGGGACAAAATATCAAGAACCCAACCTTACCTGAAAGAGCAAGGAAAAATGGCGGTCTTGATTTCAACATGAATTCGCAGTTGCAGGTGGATGCTAATATTGGCGATAAACTAAAATTGCCAATTAACTACAACACATTAGCCAATTTCAATTTTGAAAATCAGTTGAAACTGGACTACCAGGGTAAAGACGATGAAATACTGAAAATATTCCAGGCAGGTAATACCAGCTTTGCCAGCAAAGGAACTTTGATACCCGGTGCTCAATCTTTATTTGGTCTTAAAACACAATTGCAGTTTGGTAAACTTTTTATAACAACTGTGTTGGCCAACCAGCAATCACAACGCCAAACACTTGGATTGGAAGGCGGCAGTGCTGCACAAAACTTTTCGCTGAAGGCTGATGAATATGATGAGAACCGCCACTTTTTAGCCGGGCAATATTTCCGTGATAATTATAATAAGGCAATGAAGCAATTGCCCATTGTTAATTCACGGGTACAGATATTACGGGTAGAGGCATGGGTTACCAATCGTAATGGTAGTACAACAGATACAAGGGACATTGTAGGCTTTATGGATTTGGGAGAAAGAAATCCTTACAGGACACCACTGCTAACTGGTACTGGTGATGTGTTACCGAGAAATGATGCTAACAATCTTTATTCAACCCTTACCTCAAACCCCAATTATCGTAATTCATCATTGGTGCAAAGCCAGCTTACATCACTTGGCCTTTTACCGGTTCAGGATTTTGAAAAAACGTTTGCAAGAAAATTGCAATCTTCCGATTATTATTTTAATCCACAGATAGGTTTCATTTCATTGAACCAACCACTACAGGCAGATGAAGTGCTGGGTGTGGCTTATCAATACACGTACAATGGCAGGATATTCCAGGTGGGTGAATTTTCACAGGATGTGCCGCCGGATACTACCGGGACTTCTCAGCGGGTTTTATTTTTGAAACTATTAAAAGCTACATCGCAGCGTACCAATCTTCCTATCTGGGATTTGATGATGAAGAATGTGTACTCTGTTGGATATGGCCAACTGGAACGACAGGATTTTAAATTGGATCTTTCGTATGAAGAACCAAGCCTTGGAGAAAAAAGATATTTACCACCTAATGATGTTATAGCAACTTACCAGGGGCAACCAATTATTTCATTGACAAATCTTGATCGGTTAAATAATCAGAATGATCCGCAGCCTGATGGTGTGTTTGACTTTGTAGAAGGATATACGGTTATCTCAGCACAAAGCCGTATCATCTTTCCGGTACTGGAACCATTCGGGCATGACCTCGATTATGTTTATTCAACGCAGGCTTTACGGGATAAATATCTTTACTATCCTTTGTATGATACCATTAAAGCCATAGCACAGACCTATGCAAATCTTAACCGGTTTAAAATAACCGGACGTTCCAAAACTTCTTCCTCCGGCAGTAATAATGGTGGCGGCATCAGCAGCGCTGGTAGTAGTAGTGGCGGCAGTGATTACCAGTTGGGTTATAATATTCCCCGCGGTTCGGTTACTGTTACAGCGGGGGGACAAACCTTGCAGGAAAATGTGGACTATGAAATAAATTATGACCTCGGCACACTCCGTGTTACCAACCAGGCTATTGTTAGTTCTGGTATTCCGGTAACTATTGGATTTGAGAATAACCAGGCGTTTGGAATTCAGCAAAAGAATTTTCTGGGTCTCCGGTTAGATTATATCGCCAATAAAAAATTATCGTTAGGTGCAACGGTTGTTCAATTGGGTGAAAGGCCTTTCTTCATTAAGCAATCGTATGGTGAAGATCCTATCAAGAATAGAATGTATGGAGTGGATGTTGATTATCGTAATGATCTGCCACGTCTTACAAAATGGTTAGATAAATTACCATTCTATTCGACCAAAGCCATATCATCTATCACGGCTTATGCAGAGGCTGCAATATTGGATCCCGGCCATGCTAAACAAATCAATGCAAGCAAAGGGGATAAAGGCGGACAGATTTATATCGATGATTTTGAAGGTACCCGTGCCGGTATTGATTTGCGTTTTCCATTAGTAAGCTGGACGCTGGCATCTGTTCCGCAGGGCAATGGTTTGTTTCCTGAAGCTGCATTGAACAATGATTTACAAAGTGGCTACAACAGGGCTAAAATTGCCTGGTATAATATTGAATCAGTTTTACAGGAAAAAAGAAATTCCAATAACCCGTTAAGAAATGATTTAGCTGAATTGTCAAAACCTGAAACAAGACAGGTATTTCAAAAGGAAATTTTTCCAAAACGAAGTACCCAGTTTGGAGAAGGATTGCTAACCACTTTTGATCTTGCGTTTTATCCAAAAGATAAAGGTCCTTATAACTATGAAGCAAGAAATACAAGGGTAAATGCAAACGGGAGGTTACTGAACCCTAAGCAAGCATGGGGTGGTTTAATGCGCAATATTGATCAGACGGATTTTGAAACGGGTAATATAGAATATATCGAATTCTGGTTGCAGGATCCTTTTCTTGCTAATACTGCTAACCCAAATGGAGGTCAATTATATTTCAACCTTGGTAATATTTCTGAAGATATATTAAAAGATGGAAAACGAC
>JANMFO010000304.1:0-1568 GCA_031374245.1 Chitinophagaceae bacterium
CTTCTAATTCATTCAACTCATGATAGTGTGTGGCGAATAATGTCTTTGGTTGATGCGGTGAATTATGCAAATGCTCCGCAATGCTCCAGGCAATGGAAATGCCATCATAAGTAGAAGTGCCTCTTCCAATTTCATCCAATAATATTAAACTTCTGTCGGTAATGTTATTAATGATAGAAGCGGTTTCGTTCATCTCCACCATAAAGGTTGATTCACCGCCGGATAAATTATCGGATGCGCCAACCCGTGTAAATATTTTATCTGTCAATGAAATTTTTGCTTCCGTTACCGGAACAAAACTTCCGGTATGTGCCATCAGTGTAATGAGTGCAGTTTGCCGGAGCAAGGCAGACTTACCACTCATGTTAGGTCCGGTGAGGATAATTAACTGCTGCTTCGTTTTATTTAATTCTAAATCATTGTGAATATAACTTTCTCCAACCGGTAAATTTCTTTCTATTACCGGGTGACGGCCTTCTTTAATAATCAGTTCATCGCCGGTATGCAGTTGTGGTTTTTTATACTGATATTGAATGGCATTATGAGCAAAACAGCAAATACAATCCTGTATCGCTAATAAATTACCATTGATTTGAACTGGTGCTAAATAATCGCCCAATTCATTCAGCAAGGCTTCAAATAATTCCAGCTCTATTTTTAAAATCTTTTCTTCGGCACCGGTTATTTTTTCTTCATATTCTTTTAGTTCTGGTGTAATGTATCGTTCAGCATTTGCCAGTGTTTGTTTTCGCATCCATTCCGTCGGCACTTTATTTTTTTGCGAATTGGTTACTTCCAGATAATAACCAAACACATTATTAAAACCAATTTTTAATGAACCAATGCCAGTCCGTTCTGCTTCTTTCTGTTGTAGCTGCGCCAGGTATTCTTTTCCACTATGTGAAATTTTTCGCAAATCATCCAGCTCAGGATTTACACCGCTATTCATCATACCACCTTTGGCAGCTAATGCCGGTGGATTATCAACAATTTCTTTGAAAATTTTATCAGCGATATAAGGGCAGGGGTTTAATGCATCGCTCAATCGTTTCAAATATTCGTTGGCAGATGATAAGCAAAGTTGTTTCACTGCTTCCACCTGTTTCAATCCCCTTGCGAGTTGTAATACTTCTCTTGGATTGATTTTCTTCATCGGTATTTTAGAAACCAATCGTTCTATATCGCCGCATTGTTTGATGTGCTGGCTGATTTTATTTCGTAAATCTGTTTCTTTAATCAGGTATTCAACGGTGTCTAAGCGTTCATTTATTTTCAGAATATCTTTTAAAGGAAAAACAATCCAGCGTTTCAGCAATCTTGCACCCATTGGGTTTACGGTATTATCTAAAACTTTTAATAGTGAATTCCCTTCGCCAAAACTTGTATGTAATATTTCTAAATTTCTAATGGTAAATCTATCCATCCATAAAAAATCATCTTGTTCAATTCTTTGAATGGAAGTAATGTGTTGTAAATTAGGATGCTCTGTTTCTTTTAAATAATGCAAAATGGCACCTGCAGCAATGATAGAAAGCGTTTGCCCTTCAATTCCAAAACCTTTTAAAGAG
>JANMFO010000315.1:0-3165 GCA_031374245.1 Chitinophagaceae bacterium
AAATATCATGGTTTCCATAGATAAAAACCAGCAGTATTTTATTGGTACCACTAAAATTGAATCATCCATTTTTGATTCGATGTTGAAAATGGAAATAAAAAAATACAAAGCTTTTGTGGACACACCTACCGTTGTTATCAATGCAGATACAGCCGCTTATTATGGCGAAGTATTCCGCATCATGCGGATAGCTAAGAAAGACACGGCGAAGGTGGTAGCGAGAATTGATTAAGCTTTCGACAAGCTCAGGCTGACATCATGTCAAATTTATAATAAGAGACTGGATTTTATCATCCGGTCTTTTTGTTGCATATCCTTTTTAAGTTCTGTCGTATAACCATTTGCTTGTAATATTTTTGTTGTTGCTTCACCAAGGTCTTCGTGTATTTCCATATAAATAGCTCCGCCTTTATTCAAATGGGTTTTCCCAAATTCAGCGATGGCTTTATAAAAAACCAACGGGTCATTATCAGGAACGAAAAGAGCGGTTGACGGTTCGTATTGCAATATATTCGGGTGCATGGCTGCTGCATCTTTTTCAGGAATATAGGGTGGATTACTGACGATAACATCAAAAGAAGGTAATTGACTCCATTGTTCTTTATTCAAAAAATCAAGTTGAAGAAAGTTTACATCTGTGCCTAGTGTTACAGTATTTTTTTTAGCTACCTGCAAAGCTTCATCACTTATATCGCAACTCCATATTTCCGCTTTTCTCAATTTTCGTTTCAATGAAATAGGAATACAACCACTGCCGCTGCCAATATCCAGTATTTTCAATTCGTTGATGGGGAATTTGCAATCAGTAATAATCCACTCCACCAGTTCTTCCGTTTCTGGTCTTGGAATCAGTACATTTTTATCAACGTAAAACTTAAAACCACAAAACCATGATTCGTTCAGCACATATTGCACTGGCTCATGTTGTAGTAGTCTTTCCACATACCCTTTTATCTGGATTTCTTCGTTAGCAGTAAGTTCCGCATTCTTATGAAGCATTCGTTCGGTTTTCTTCGACCCGGTAATGTTCTCCATTATCCAATCTGTGATCTGCGAAGCTTCACTTTCTTCGTAAATAGTACGCAATTGGTTTAAAACAAAATAGGTGGCTTCCTGTACTGTCATAACTTGACCCGTTCAGCGGGAACAACAAACTTAATTCATTTACTTTTGCGACAATCATGCAGGATAATCAATACATGCAGCGCTGCCTTGAACTCGCAGCTAAAGGCGCAGGCTTTGTGGCCCCTAACCCGATGGTGGGTGCTGTGTTGGTTTATAAAGACAGGATAATAGGTGAAGGCTGGCATCAGCGGTACGGCGAAGCACATGCAGAAGTCAATTGTATTGCTTCGGTAAAAGGAGAAGACAGACATCTTATTGCACAGTCAGCATTGTATGTTTCTTTGGAGCCTTGTGCCCATTTTGGAAAAACACCACCTTGTGCTGATTTAATTATTCAACATAACATCCCAAAAGTTGTTATTGGTTGCCGTGATCCATTTGAAGAGGTAAATGGTAAGGGAATTGAAAAGTTGCAGGCCGCAGGAGTGGAAGTAATTCTTGCCAGTGGTGAGCTTGAGAAAGAATGTATTGCATTGAATAAACGCTTCTTTACATTTCATACAAAACAACGTCCTTACATTATTTTAAAATGGGCACAAACTGCGGATAATAAAATTTCATCCGGCAATGGAGACCGATTGCTGATAAGTAATGAATACTCCAATCGTTTAGTACATAAATGGAGGAGTGAAGAAGCGGCGATATTAGTAGGAACAACTACAGCTTTACTGGATAACCCGGAATTGACAACCAGGTTATGGGAAGGGCCTTCTCCAATCAGGTTGGTGATAGATAAAGAATTGAAACTACCTGCGTCATTAAAGATTTTTAACCAAAACGAAAAAACGATTGTTTTTAATTATAACAAGCAGGAAGAACAGGAAAACCTGATTTATTATAAACTGGAAAAACAGGCGAGCCTTGTTGTTCAGATGATGGATGCGTTGTACCAGTTAAAAATACAGAGTATAATGGTAGAAGGGGGGGCTAAACTGTTACAATCATTTATTGACGAAGGAGTTTGGGATGAAGCAAGAGTAATAAAGAACCAATCGCTTACTGTTGGTAATGGACTGGCAGGCCCGGTGCTTCCGGAAAAGTTGGTACAGGAAGAAAGGAATATAGATACAGACACACTCCATATTTTTTATAATGCCAAAAAATAATTGTTATGAACTGGATTGACTGGGTAGGGTATGCTGCTGCCGCACTGGTGGTTACCAGTTTTGTTGTCAGCTCCAATGTACGGGTGATACGAATGGTTAATTTTTTTGGTGCCGCTGTATTTGTACTGTATGGATTTTTATTAAATCTTAATCTGCCCATTATTATACCCAATGTTTTTATAGCTTTTATCCAGTTATATTATTTGTTTATCAAAAAAGATAAAAGTGCCTGACCCCCTATTGGATACCAGCAGTTATAATACCATAGAAAAACCATCGGTGGCAGAATTTAAAGACCGGGGCAGTAAGTTTTTTGCTTATGCTTTTCCTATTGCTGATGCGGGTGAGTTTAAAGAAAAACTGGCGGCATTAAAAAAGGAACATCCTAAAGCGGTACATCATTGTTTTGCTTACCGGCTGGGTTTGGATGGAATGAACTTCAGGGTAAGTGATGATGGCGAACCCTCTGGCACAGCTGGCAGACCAATACTGGGGCAGATAGACAGCAAACAAATAACCAATGTGCTGATTGTGGTGGTGCGGTATTTTGGTGGTACCCTGCTCGGTGTACCGGGATTGATTAATGCTTATAAATCTGCTGCCGCTTTATCATTACAATTAACCGGAATAGTACAAAAACCAGTACTGGTTAATTACCGCCTGCAATACGACCATACGCAAACCCATGAAGTAATGA
Organism: Chitinophagaceae bacterium; assembly: GCA_031374245.1. Taxonomy (GTDB): domain Bacteria; phylum Bacteroidota; class Bacteroidia; order Chitinophagales; family Chitinophagaceae; genus JJ008. Next base: position 2,929 of record JANMFO010000315.1, read on the forward strand.
AAGTGGTGAAGCAGTTTAATTGTGTAGTGCTGAAACAGGAAACACAATTGTTTTGTATGCTGGAAACAGGTGTTCCTAAAGACAGGCTAAACGAAGTGTTGTTTAGAATAAAAGATTTGAGAGGAGTGGAGATGGAGAAGTTTTAGGTTATTGCTGGAAGCGACGGAATAGGAATGCTAAACTGGAAGTTTCGCATAGCTGAGCAGACAGCTTGTTGTACATAGATAAATTATTGCC
>JANMFO010000301.1:0-14915 GCA_031374245.1 Chitinophagaceae bacterium
CCCATCAATATGTCAATTGACTGGCAACCTTCTTTTGAGTTTGGTGATAACCGTGGTTTTGTGGGAAGCTGGGGTGGGCTGGGAATACGGTACACTTTTTAATTTATATTTTTTGTTATTTGAAATACCATAGTTAAATACTATGGTATTTTTATTTTCCATAATTTGGTATAAACTATCGGTATGAAAAAATATGTTTGTTTCCTTTTTATGAGTCTCTTTATAATAACAGCTGCAGCACAGGACATCGGAAAAATAGCTGATGATTTTCAAAAAATGATGAATGACCCAAAAAGTCCTTACGGGAAAAATAAAGTCACAGGTAAATATTATGATATCCGCGGTTTTAAAATGTACTGCGAAGTGTACGGAACAGGAAAGCCACTTTTAATAATACATGGTAATGGTGGTTCTATTAATAATTTTATTTACCAGATTCCTTATTTCAGTAAAAAATATAAAGTGATAATTGCTGACAGCCGGTCACAAGGTAAATCTACTGACAAAGGGGACAGCCTGACATACGAAATGATGGCAGATGATTATGCAGCATTATTAGATGCTATGAAAATAGATTCAGCATATGTTATCGGGTGGAGTGATGGTGGCATTAACGGGCTTTTGTTATCTATCCGTCATCCAAAAAAAGTAAAGAAACTGGCAATTACCGGCGCCAATCTTGTTCCTGATACTACAGCGGTACCTCAGTCAATCTGGGATATGGTACTACCTACTCTTACAGAATTGAAGAACAAAGAAAATAAAACTGACCAGGAGAAAAATGCCCTTAAACTTTTTAGGTTGCTGGCAGAACAACCACATATCCCGCTTTCTGATTTACAAACAATAACATGCCCTACCCTGGTAATGGGAGGTGACCATGATGTCATTAAAGAAGAACACACTATGCTGATTTATAAAAATATTCAAAAGTCTTATTTATGGATATTGCCAGGATCTGGCCATAGTACACCGGTAGTTTTTAAAGATGAGTTTAATAAAGTAGTAGATCGCTTCTTTTCAAATCCCTATAGAATTATTGAAGGAGAAGCAAGATTCTTTTAGGATGACCCAAAACCCAATTGTTGTTCTATGTGAGAAGGAAGATGAGGCAACTTTCTTCTTTCAATCAGAAAACTATTCAACTGTGCAATTTCTCTGAAGATATAATGCTTATCGGCTGCTGCTTTCAGGTAATCTTTCCCAGTGCTACCACCAGTGCCGATTCTTGTACCAATCATCCGGTGTACCATGTTCATGTGGCGATAACGCCAGCTACTGAGTTGTTCATCTATCTCCAGTAAACAGTTTAATAACTGAAAGGGTAATTGTAATAACGGATAGCCCCGATACAACATAATGAATAGTGCAGCACGGCAGGCAGCCGGTGATAAAGAACGTTCAGCAGCTGAACCATTGTTTACAAAAATTTCATCGAAAGCTGCGAGGTTGTTTTTTTCCGCTTCCGCCAAACTGGACTTGTAGCATTCTTTATAATTATTCCAGAAAGAATCATCAGCACCTTCTTTTAAAAAAGGCATTCTTTCCAACCAGCTATTTAATAACTGCAGTAATGATTGACTGCTTTCTGCTTTTTTTATAATGTCAACATGTGCCGGACAAAGTTGTGCTGTATAATATTCTTTACCATGACGTTGTTCAAATTTCAATCCCAGCTTTGCTTCCAGCTCTTTAAACTGCCAGCTTTGAAAACCAGATGCCGGACGGAGCATATCACGGAAGTCGAGGAAATCCATTGGCGTCATCGTCTCCATAATATCTATCTGGTGAACCAATACTCTTAAGATAGTAACACAACGGTTTAAACGATGCACAACTGTTTGCAACTCCGGCGAATTATCATTCAATGCCGGCTTACCCATAATGGCCGCAACAGAATCTACTTCGTGGTGTAGTTGCTTAAACCAAAGTTCATAGGCCTGATGAATAACAATGAACAACATCTCATCATGTGCCGGAAGCTGCTGCTTATCACTTTCAGGAAACTGAGCGTTTAGTATTTTTTCCAGTTGCAGGTAATCGTGGTAGTGTACTTCCATACAATGAAGTTCGCTAATCTTTTAGCAATTCGTTTTATTCAAACTCGTAACCAATATCACTCCTGTAAGCCATTCCATTAAAATAAATTTTCTGCATTTCTTCTTTTGAAATTTCTACGGCATCGAAAACAGATTTACCATAAGATGTGATACAGAAAACCCTGCCGCCATTGGTAACCACTTTTCCATTTTCTGTTGTTGTACCCATGTGATATAGTGTACTGTCTGCCGGGTTAATATCGTTCAAGCCGGTTATTTCATATCCTTTCTTATAATCGCCAGGATAGCCACCGCTTACTGCCACAACTGTGCAAACTGTTCTTGGGTCGGTTTCAATTTTTATTTTATCTAATTGCTGATTAGCTGTAGCTACTAATAATTCCACCAAATCATTTTTCAATCTTGGTATCACCACTTCCGTTTCCGGGTCGCCCATGCGGCAATTGTATTCAATCATGTACGGTTCATTATCCGTAATCATAAAACCGAAAAAAATAAACCCACGGTATTCCAATCCTTCTTTTTGCAAACCATCCACCGTTGGCTTAATGGCTTTCTCTTCTATCTTTTTCATCAATGCTCCATTCGCAAAAGGTACGGGACTTATGGCTCCCATACCACCGGTATTAGGCCCGGTATCTTTTTCTCCCACTCTTTTATAATCTTTTGCTTCGGGTAGTATCACATAATTTTTCCCATCCATTAAAACAAAAACAGATATTTCTATTCCTTTCAAAAATTGTTCTATCACCACTTTTTTACTTGCTTCACCAAATTTGGCCCGTTGTATCATCAAATCAAATTCAGCAATTGCTTCTAAATGATTTTCGCAAATCACTACACCTTTACCTGCAGCTAATCCATCTGCTTTCATTACAATAGGTAAAGGGTGTTTTTTTAAATACTGAACTCCTTCTTCGTAATTTTCTAATGTAAATTCTTTATAAGCTGCGGTAGGAATATTATTCCGCATCATAAATGCTTTGGCAAAAGCCTTACTTCCTTCCAACTGAGCACTTTTTTTATCCGGACCTATTACATCAATATTTTTCAAAGCAGGGTCGCTGATAAGAAAATCGGTAACGCCTTTTACCAATGGTTCTTCGGGACCTACAAAAACGAGGTCAATTTTTTCTTTAATACAAGCTTTTTTTATGGCTTCAAAATCGATAACACCAAAGTTGAGATTGGTGCCACATTGTGCCGTACCGGCATTTCCGGGTGCAATAAAGAGGCTTTCGCAAAGAGGGCTTTGCGAAAGTTTGTGGGCAAGGGCATGTTCCCTGCCGCCTGAGCCTAATAAAAGGATTCGCATGGATTCTTTTGGTTGCTGGATATTAATGCGTTGCGAATATCGGGTACATCCGTTAAAGATAAACCGAAAAAATTTTTGGGTGACTAAATTTCTGTATTTTGGTTGCTCCTAATAATTAAGGACTCTGATTTATTATCTAAAAAATTTTGTATGACTCAACCTGCAAAACTCGGGAAACACCCAAAAGGATTATATGTTTTATTCTTTACAGAAATGTGGGAACGATTTGGCTATTACCTGATGGTGGGAATTTTGTTGCTATTCCTCACAGACGGCTCAGGGAAAGGATTACCGAGGGCAATGGGTACGGATGTAGTTGGAACTTTTATTGCACTGGTATATTTAACTCCCTTCATTGGCGGTTTGCTTGCTGACCGCTATCTCGGTTATATTAAATCTATTTTCATTGGGGGCGCATTAATGGCGACAGGATATCTCACCATTGCCTTGCCCGGAGATTACACCGCATATATTGGGATGGGTTTGATCATTATCGGGAATGGTTTTTTCAAACCAAATATTTCTACCCTATTGGGCAATATGTACAACAGGGAAGATCTAAGACCACTAAAAGATAATGCCTATAATATATTTTATATGGGTATTAATATTGGCGCCTTCTTCTGCAATTTCATAGCGGCCATTCTTCGTAACCAGATCGGGTGGCAGGCTGCATTTTCAGCTGCAGGTATTGGCTTAATAATCGGCCTGATTGCACTGGCGATTAATCTAAAGCATATAAAAGCGTATGATGTAAAACGGCCGATGCAGCCCGGTGATATGCCCACATCGAAAATATTAGGCTCCGTATTCCTTCCAATGATCGTATTTGCAGCACTGGGTTGGATAATTCCCGGCAATATATTCGGCAGCGATTCGTCTGACGCTTTTATATTAGCCTGTGTTCCGGTAATTGTTTTCTATGTTAATCTCTGGAGAAAAGAAAAAGGCGAAGACAAAAAAGGTATCGGTGCATTATTATTTGTGTTTGCTGTATCAATTATTTTCTGGACAATCTATAATCAAAACTCTACCGGTTTAACTATTTGGGCAGAATCGCATACCGATCGTTCCATTCCACAATTCATGGAAGCACCTGCTGATGCAGTGTACACATTGCAAAACCTGGAGACCCAGCCACAGCAAGTTGATAGCCTGGATAGTTATATGCGGGTAGTAACAGATGATTCAGGCCATGCAATAAAAGCAATGGGGCCTGATCCTTATTTTGCAAATATGCCTAAGGACAAATGGCCTACCAGTGGTGTAGCGAAAGTAGGTAACACAGAACTTTTTCAATCCATTAACCCATTCTTTATAGTTGCTTTTACACCATTGCTTATTTTATTTTTTGCATGGAGAGCCCGACGTGGAAAGCCTGTAAGTACAGCCAGCAAATTTGCATGGGCACTTGTCATTTCAGGTTTGAGTGCATTGGTTATGGTACTCGCAGTAATGTCCGTACCAAGTATCTACACACACAAGACTAGCTCAATGTGGCTATTCCTTACCTATGGTGTTTTTACTGTCAGCGAAATCTGCTTAAGCCCTATTGGTTTATCTTTTGTATCAAAACTGGCTCCGCAACGATTAACTGCCCTGATGATGGGAGGATGGTTTATTTCCACATCTCTCGGCGGAAAGATAGCCGGTGTAATGGCTAGCTCCTGGGATAGTATGCATGACAAAAAAATATTCTTCGGCATTATTGCCGTAGCTGCGATATTGGGTGGATTACTAATTTTCTCCCGTGTAAAATCATTAGACAAGATTGTAAAAGATAAAACTGGCTCTGCAGAATAATAATATTAACCGCTTATAAAAAGGTGGCCATATGGCCACCTTTTTTGTTTTCTCTACCATCAATTTCATTATCTTGAATTACAAAACAATCTGATTATGTGGAAGAAGCATCCAAAAGCATTGCCGTTTTTATTTTTTTCTGAAATGTGGGAACGGTTTGGCTATTACCTGATGATTGGAATATTTACTCTCTATCTGAAAGATTCCGTGGATGGCTTCAATATGGATGAAAAAGATTCTGCCAGTCTGTACGGCACTTTCATTGCGTTGGTTTTCTTCACCCCTTTTTTGGGCGGTTTAATAGCTGACAGGTATTTAGGTTATCGCCGTTCAATCGTTTTGGGCGGTCTCTTAATGGGTGTTGGTTATTGTACCATGGGCATTCACAATGAATCGATGCTGTATGTTTCTATGGCATTGGTAATAATTGGTAATGGATTTTTCAAACCCAATATTTCTACGCTGCTTGGTAATGTATATTCTACTCCCCTGCATATGCACCAGAAAGACGAGGGCTACAATATTTTTTACATGGGTATTAATATCGGTGCCTTTGTTTGTAATTTTTTTGGAGCAGCATTGTACACAACTATCGGATGGGGTGCAGCTTTTGCAGCAGCAGGTGTTGGAATGTTTATTGGGGTTACCACTTTTCTTATCGGCACCAAGCATTATAAGGAGTATGATGTAAGAAAACCATTGATGCCGGGTGATATGCCGCTGTGGAAAATATTGGCATTAGTTATTTTACCTTCTATCATTTTTGGTTTTATTGGTTGGAAAATAAATGGTGATGGTTATATTTTCGATTCGAACTCTACCGATGCATTCATATTTGCCTGTATTCCTGTTCTTACATTTTATACCGTTTTATTAATACGAAGTAATAAAGATGAACGACCTGCTATGGGAGCTATGCTTTCTATTTTTGCAGTAGTGATTTTGTTCTGGGCCATCTTCAAACAAAATGGCTCTGCTTTAAATACATGGGCAAGCCGTTATACAGACCGAGAAGTAACCGGAACAACAGGTAGCCTTCTAGCTACTTTCAAACAAACAGATAAACCGGCGAACACAACTTATAATTTAGATAGTGTTGTAAAACTGGACAATCAATTCCGGAAAATTAAAGAAGATGGAAAAGAAGTGAAAGAGTTGGGATATCCATCATATTTCATCAATGTACCAAAAGAAGAATTACCAAAAGAAGGTGAAGTGGTGAAGGCATGGTTGCCAAGCCTCAGTCAATCTATTAATCCATTTTGGGTAATTATATTAACACCGTTGGTTGTTGCTTTCTTTACCTGGCTGCGCCGAAAAGGAAAAGAACCAAGCACTCCAACAAAAATTGCATTCGGTTTATTAGTATCAGCATTATCTGTATTAGTAATGGTAGCTGCTGTAAAAGTTGGTAATAATGGTGCTGAAAAAGTAAGTGTATGGTGGTTGATTGGCAGCTATGGCGTTGTAACCATCGGCGAGCTATTTTTAAGCCCGATGGGATTATCATTAGTTTCCAAGCTCAGTCCTGTTCGTATTACTTCATTGATGATGGGCGGTTGGTTTTTATCTACTTCTATTGGTAATAAATTGAGCGGCATATTGGCCAGCAAGTGGGATGAGTATGATAACAAGGCTGATTATTTTTGGTTGAATTTTATTTTATTGGGTGCGGCAGCTGTATTTCTATTTATTCTATTAAAGTGGTTGAATAAAGTGATGAAAGAAAAAGGAGTGAACTAAAATAATAAATAATGTACCTAATAGGTGACTGAAACTATTCGTCGTCTTTTTTCTTACCTTCCATTTACTAAATCTATCTGCTATGTCAGAGCAAACCAAGTTCAAGCCATTTGTAAGCCCGGAAACAAAAATGGCTGAATTAACGGTCAAGTCTATTCTTACCGGTGCTGCATTTGGAATCATCTTTGGTGCTTCAACAGTATATCTCGCCTTGAAAGCAGGATTGACTGTTTCTGCATCTATTCCTATCGCAGTACTTGCTATCACATTAGGAAGAAAGTTTTTGAAAACAACAATACTTGAAAATAATATCATTCAAACAACAGGAAGTGCTGGTGAAAGTATTGCAGCCGGTGTTGTATTTACTCTACCAGGGTTTTTATTTTTGAGTGAACCCGGTAGCGCCAATTTTTTTAATTACTTCACTATTTTAATATTAGCCATATTCGGCGGCATACTGGGTACATTAATGATGATACCACTTCGCCGTTCCCTGATTGTAAAAGAACATGACACTTTACCTTATCCCGAAGGCACAGCCTGTGCTTCTGTTTTAAAAGCCGGTGAGAAGGGCGGAGATTTCGCAAAAACTGCTTTCATGGGTTTGGGCTTTGCATTTCTTTATGCGATGCTGCAAAAAATATTTCATGTAATACATGAAGCACCCTACTTCTTTACCAAACAAACGAATAAAATTTTTCCATCTGCCAGAATAAGCAGCGAGATAACTCCGGAGTATATGGGTGTGGGTTATATCATCGGGCCAAAAATTGCAGGGGTGCTGGTTGCAGGTGGTGTACTTAGCTGGTTTGTATTTACACCTTTATTAGCCAGTTTATTAAATGACCATGGGGGTGTTATTGCTATGCAATTAGCCAAGCTTGGTTACTTAAAAGATATTAATACTGCTGGTGGACCAGGTGGTTGGAATCCTGCCACACAGGGTTTTGATGATTGGTCAGCTGCTATCTACAGAGCTTATATCAGGCAAATTGGTGCCGGTGCTGTTGCTGCTGGTGGTTTTATAACATTGATAAAAACTATTCCAACTATTATTTCTTCTTTTAAAGGAAGTATCGGTTCGTTAAAAAAAGATGGTGCTGCCACTGAAACTATTGTACCAAGGACGGAAAAAGACCTTTCGATGAAAGTTGTTGGTATTGGAAGCCTTGTTTTATTAGCTGTTATTGCTTTAATGCCGGGTACATTAATTCCCGGAGCTAATATCGGCAGTAAGTTGTTGTTAGGCTTATTGGTTATCGTCTTCGGAGCATTCTTTGTTACTGTTTCATCAAGGATAGTTGGCATTATCGGTTCATCCAATAACCCTATCAGCGGAATGACGATTGCCACATTGATGGGAACCTGTTTAATTTTTATTGCGGTAAAATGGACCGGGCATTTTTATGAACCAATGGCTCTTGTCGTTGGTGGAATGATTTGTATTGCTGCTGCCAATGCAGGTGCTACTTCGCAAGATTTAAAAACAGGTTATTTGGTTGGCGCCACGCCAAAGTACCAGCAGATTGCATTATTTGTTGGAGCAATCGTTTCATCATTGGCTATCGGTGCCACTATTAAAATTTTGGATACACCAACAGCTGCAATGGCAGCACAGGGAATTGAACATGCTATTGGTACTGATACTTACCCGGCACCACAAGGAACATTGATGGCTACGCTGATAAAGGGCATTCTTTCTTTCAATCTTGACTGGCAGTTTGTGTTGGTTGGTGTATTCATTGCAATAGTGATGGAACTATGCGGCATTAAAGCTTTGAGTTTCGCTATCGGTATATATCTTCCTCTTTCAACTACTCTTCCCATCTTTATCGGTGGCGCTATAAGAGGTGTGGTAGAATGGAGGCAGAAAAAGAAAAACATCGAGGTGCCAGCAGATGAAGAAGATTTAGGCAAAGGAAATTTGTTTGCCACAGGCTTGGTTGCAGGAGGTGCGTTAGCAGGAGTTTTAGTCGCCATTCTTTCATCTATTCCCAGCGTTAGCTCTCAACTGGGAAAGGTAACTGCTGAACACGGTTTAACGGAAGGATTAGGTGGAGAAGGATATAAATGGCTTGGCGTTGCTTTCTTTGCATTGATGGGATATGTGTTATATAAAATTGCAACGGGCAAACGAAAAGAAATTTAAAAATTTTCCCCAAAGGCCACGAAGAAAATAAAATTCTTCGTGGCCTTTCTTTGTGTGCTTCGTGTCTTTGTGGGAAATCTATAGAAAATTCAAATACTCGTACTGTTTCTTCAATATTGATTTATCATCGGCTTTCAGCCATTTGTTCAATATGGTAGCATATACATTTTTGAAATCCACATTATATTTTAAATCGCCTTCATTCAAATCGCTGAGGTCGGGCATTGCATTCAGTACACCTTTTTGTTTTAATCCGCCACTAACCAAAAACATATTATTTGCCGTGCCGTGGTCAGTACCATTGCTTGCATTTTGATTTACCCGTCGCCCAAATTCAGAGAAAGTAAAAAATAGCACATCATCAAAACGATGCTGTGCTTTCAAATCTTTTACAAACGCTTTTACAGCATCATTCATTTCGGTAAATAAACGCTGCTGCTGTGCATCCTGGTTAATATGTGTATCAAAACTTCCCAGCGATACATAGTAAACCTTTGTATTGATTTCAGAATAAATTAAAGAAGCAATTGTTTTTAAACTGTTGCCCAAATCGGTCTTGGGGTATTCCGCATTGGTCGGGTGCATTTTACTTTGCTGAAAAATATAATCTGCGCTGGATAATGTTTCGGCCATTGTTTTATATAAATAATCTACCGGCTGCTCACCTGCTTCATCCTTATGGTTCTTCATTACCTCCCGGAAAAATTTTTCATTGGCGGTGCCATATAACCGTCTCGGGTCTTTTACCGCAATGCCTTTTATATTTTCTCCTTTCAATGCAAGGCTTAAAACATCATCTAATTCAATTGCCTGTGTTGGTTTATCACAACCATTGCATTGTGAATCAAGATAACGTCCCACCCATCCATTGGTCCAGTAATCGGTACTCTGGCTGGCTGTATGCCAGATGTCCATACTGCGAAAGTGTGAACGGTCTGGATTCGGATAACCTACATTATTTAAAATGGCAAGGCTGCCATCATCATACAATTCTTTAAACCCGGTTAATGCCGGATGCAGACCCACTTCATCGGTTACAGACAACGCTTTATCTTTTGCAATACCCAATTTTGGCCTTGCCTTGTAATACAAATCATTTCTTACCGGTATCACCGTATTCAAACCATCATTGCCACCGCTCAATTGCAGTATCACTACTACCTTATTCCCCGGCAACACCATTTGCTGACCTTCAAAGGCTTTCAGAAATTTTGGCACCAACAAAGTAGCAGTAGCCAGCGAACCGATTTGGATAAATTCTTTACGTTTGAAATACATAGAATCAAGTTTTGAGTCTTGAGTTATGAGTTTCGAGATAGAGCCCTGGCTCGCAACTCGTAACTCAATGCTCGCAGCTTACATTAACACAATTGATATTCCGGCGTACACATTATTTGCATGGTAGCCGTTTTAATAAAGTTTTCTCTTCCAGTCTGGTCAGAAAATTGTTTGATTAAATCCATACTCACACTGCTTTTTGTTTGCAACAATATTTTTGAAATGGTTTCTGTCAGGTTTTCTCTCGGCACACTCTCATAGTTTTTTACATACAGGCTCCAGTCCACATTGGCATTTATTTGTTGACGACCTCCGCCATACCCGTTTGCTTTTTTGAGGCCCCTTTTTTTATTGGCATTCATTTGTGGATTGCTGTCCTTCATTCCCATCATCGTATCATCATCATCTTTAGCACTTACATTCATCTCGTCTATATCATTAATTAATTTTGGTATTCGCATCCGCATCATCAGGGAAGAACTGTCAATCCATGCTTTGCCGCCCGGCCATCCAGCCACATTTGGCGGATAGAATAATAATTGACCCAAAACTCTTTGTAAGAGCATCAAGGCTTCTTCATTTTCCAGTTTCATCGGCAGCATACGTTGTATTCCCACCAATAATTCAACCGGTGATTTTATTTGTGCGCCAATATTTTTTTCTTCATAAAACCAATCGCTGGTGAAAATATCTTCCATCAGCTTGGCAATATCATAGTCATTTTTGTAAAACCGGTCGGCCAGCCAGTTTACTTTATCGGCATCTGCTTTTTCATTGACAAAAAATTTGTACACTTTCTGTGTTATATATTTTGCCGTTTGTTTTTCCTGCAATAAAATATCCAGAACCTCACCACCATCAAAACTGCCTGTTCTTCCGAGTACAGTCTTGCTGCCAAAGTCATGTTGGAATTTGCGGAACTGAAATTCACCTTTTATAGTAGCACCCCAACCAGTAAAAGACCTTGCTGCTTCTTTAATATCATTCTCTGTATAGTTGCCTCTGCCCAGTGTAAACAATTCCATCACTTCCCTGGCAAAGTTTTCATTAGGATGGTCTTTCCGGTTTTGCTGATTGTTTAAAAAATTCAGCATGGCGGCTGACTTGGAAACTTCTTTCAGCATGGTGCCAAAATTTCCCAATGCATTTTTTCTTATCACATCCAGCAATCCCTGCTGGTAAAAAACATTCAGGTTGCGGCAGGCAAAATGTCCATGCCAGAAGAAAGCCATTTTTTCCCGCAATTGCGAAGCGGTATTCACCATTTCATGCATCCAGTACATATTCAGGTTACGAACACCCTCCCTGTTCTTTTGCTGCAGCATTTTGCGTTCATCTTTATCCATTTCCTTTTTCTGCTGACGACCAGCTTCTTCAATGCCCATCATCAATCCTTTCAAATAATCATCAGCTACATCAATGTATTCAGGCTTTTTATCAGACGCTTTTACCAATGCTTTAAAAAATTGTTTGGGAGTAAATGAAGAAAGATCGCCCAACTGCTCCACAGCCGGGCCAAAACCGGCACGCCACATCAGGTGCTGGTTTTTCATTTGATTGGTCAACGACATGAGGTTAAGATTTTAGTTTCAGACTGTTATGAAAGTACTAAGTTTAAAGAGGAAACTGTATAATCTTCAATAAAACGCAAAAAAGGAAAGCTTATTTTTGATATTGAATTTATATTAACACTACTATGAGCATCCGTGCATTCAAATATCTGTCGCCACTTGTAATTTATATCGGTGCTTTCTGGTCTTTCAGCATAACGGGCTGGCAAATCTGGCTGCCGATGATATGGGCCTGGATAATTATTCCTTTGGCCGAATTGTTCATCAAACCTGTTCCGGCAAATATGGATGCGGCAGAAGAAGAACTGGCGAAGAAAGATAGAACGTATGATTTTTTATTATACCTGATTGTTATTCTTCAATATTCATTGCTGATAAAATTTTTGATAGTGATGAAAGAAGATGTGATGACATGGCAGGATGTAACAGGCAGAATTTGTGTAATGGGTTTACTATGCGGAACTTTTGGCATTAATGTAGGGCATGAATTAGGGCACCGGGTTAATAAATTTGAGCAAACATTGGCCAAAGCTCTTTTGCTTACTTCACTTTACATGCATTTTTTTACAGAACATAATAAAGGCCATCATAAAAGAGTAGCCACACCTGAAGACCCAAGCAGTGCCAGGTATGGTGAACCGGTTTATACTTTTTATTTCCGAACTATTATTTTCAGCTATCTCAATGCATGGCATATTTCGAATGATGAAATAAAGAAAAAAGGTAAGTCTGTTTTCTCCTTACAAAATGAGATGATTCAATTTCATCTTATTCAGGTAGCTTTTGTTGCAACTATATTTTTCTTATTTAGTTGGCTCGTAACTATTTATTTTCTTGCTGCTGCCATGATTGGTATTTTGCTATTAGAAACGGTCAACTATATTGAACATTACGGATTACAACGCAAATCAACCGGCGATGGCAAGTATGAAAGGGCTATGCCGGAACATAGCTGGAACAGTGACCATGTAATTGGCAGATTAATGTTATTTGAGCTAAGCCGCCATTCTGATCATCACTATTTAGCCAGCCGTAAATACCAAGTACTTCGTCATCATGACAATGCTCCGCAGATGCCCACAGGTTACCCGGGTATGATGATACTTTCGTTGGTGCCACCTGCATGGTTTTATATAATGAACAGGCGGATCAAATCCTTACAGAAACCATAGCTGCAGGTTTTGTAGCCCGTAACTATGTTATTCAGTTTCATTACTTGTTTATCAATACTCTGAATCCAAGATATAACGAGGAAATATTATTAAGGCTGCTGTTGATACTTATGCCATTTGTTTTTTCCGTATACGGAAATGTATTGCTAACTTCTCTTTTCTCAGTAAAATAGTTCAGCCCAAGAAGGTTATTGAAACCTGTTTCTAACTGAAGCCTTTTACTGACAGTATAAGAAATACCAGGATAGACAGATACACCAACCGTATATCTTTTTGTTTTATCAAAATTGGAAGAAGGATTGCTATATTCAATACTATTATAATTTATACCAAACCTCCCTTGTAAGAACATAGAAAAATTGCTTTTACCAATTGGCTTATACTTTCTTAAGAAAATCCCTGCCCCATAAGAATTATTCTTCTGACCGCTAAATGTCGTTGAACTAGGGTTGTTATTGTTTTCATACAAATTAAAACCAATATCGCCTCCCAGGATAAGGTTTTCTTTGATTGCTTTGCCAAAGACCGGTGAAATAGTAAGGCCATCCTGGCTACTAACCTTAGTTCCGTTCCTTTTTGTTGTTTGTGTTGAACCTCCTATATCTCCTCCAAGAAAAAGAGAACCTTTTTTTATTTGAGCATTTACAGTTAATGTAAAAATGAAAGAGCCGGTAAAAAACAGGAATGTAAATTTTTTCATACTGCTGATTTTAGTGGTTAAAAAGTAATCCGGCAAATATGAAAAGTAAAAAGAAGAAAAAAGATAACAATACTTCCTTTAACGAAGAATTATACAAAGACTATCAAAAATAAAAATGCTGATGCAGCGATTTCATTTTTGTGCATTAGCCTTCAAATAGGCTGTAACATGAATACCCTGTTCGTTATTAAGTCTTGCTCTTGGGACCATGTACGATAAAATCCCATCCCAGCGTTTTGCTGTGAAATCGTCGGGCTTTGGTAAGCCATGACAATTGCCACAACGATTGGTAAAAATTATTTTCCCGGTTTCTATATCAGGTTTTACATCTACTACTGGTTTTGTCGGTAGTGGCGGTTCTGTTGTACGGCTTGTAATAACAGGCATAGTCTTCTTATTGCAGGCAATTATTACAATCAGCATTATCAATACTATTATTGGGTATTTTACCATAATTTATCTTGTTTCTGTCGCCTTTATTTATTCGCTTTCCGGGGTTTAAGACACCGGGTTGCAATAAAAGTTACATTGACTTTGATATAAATAAAAAATTATATAAATTGAGTAGTCAATCTTTCCACACTAACCAAACTAAATAGTTTATGAAGAAATCTTTTGCACTGCTTGGAGGACTTTTTTTACTTATTATGAGTTGTAACAAATCTAACACAGATAAACAACTCAATGACGAAAGTGAACAAATTACTGCTACTGAACGTAAATGTTCCTCAGATGATGTTTTACAGGAACAATTAAAAGCTGACCCTTCACTTCGCCAGCGGATGGATGCTATTGAAGAATTTACCCGTCGTTTTAAAGACAATCCACAAATGGAACGGTTGCTTCCAGGGGGTATTATTGAAATACCTGTAGTATTTAATGTCCTTTACAGAACTGCAGCACAAAATGTTTCATTAGCACAGCTGCAATCGCAGATTGATGTATTAAATGAAGATTTTGCAGCTACAAATGCAGACTATAATCTAACATCAACTTATAATACAGTCAAGTCTGGCAATATTGATGTACGTTTTGTACTGGATCAGGTAATTCGCAGAAGTACCAATACAATAAGCTGGAGTACCAATGATGCGATGAAAAAATCTTCACAGGGAATTGCTCCT
>JANMFO010000330.1:0-2266 GCA_031374245.1 Chitinophagaceae bacterium
AAACACATGACCCCACCACACTAAACAGACAAGGGGCAGATGTGGGCACACAATACCGCAGCGGTGTTTTTTATCACAATACAGAGCAAAAAGAAAAAGCGGAAAAGTATAAAGTTGAATTAAATAAAAGCGGGGCTTTTGCCAAACCGATTGTAACAGAAATAACTCCTTTTACTAAGTTTTATCCTGCTGAAGATTATCATCAGCAATATTTTGAATTGAACGGTAACTCAAATCCTTATTGCACAATTGTAATACAGCCTAAGGTGGAAAAATTCAGAAAAGTATTTAAGGATAAATTAAAGAATTAGTAACAGAAAGTTGGAGTTCAAAATCTCTGGCTTTTTTTATTTCAACTTTACTCTACGCAACTCTAAAAGGTTAAGTGCATTGGGTGGAAAGCCCGAAACAGAAGGTTGCACCAGTCGTACTACCTTATCATACCAGAGTGGAACTACGGGTGCATCATCCATCATTACCTGGTCTGCCTGCTGATATAATTTGTAGCGGATAGAATCATTTGTTTCAGTGATAGCCTTTTCAAAAGCAGCATCGAATGCTGCACTTTTATAACGGGTATAGTTAGGTGGTGCAGGGTTTTTGGAATAAAAAACAGACAAATAATTTTCGGCATCGGGATAATCAGCAATCCAGCTGCCACGAAAAAAAGAAGCGATTGAATTAGAAGTCATTTGCAGTAACAGCGATTTTTGTACTACTTCCACCTGTACCGGAATGCCCGACTCTTCCAATTGCTTCACGATAAAATTTGCCATATCTGCATAAATAGCAATGGTAAGGAGTTTTATCGCTGGCAAATTTTTTCCATCCGGGTAACCAGCTTCCTTTAATAGTTGTTTAGTTTTTGCCGGGTCATAATGATATCCTTTCACTACGGATGAATCAAAAGATGGCAAACCCATTGGTACAAACCCAGATTCAGCCGGAGTACCGAGTGAGTTACGGAGATACAGTACCATCTTTCTTCTGTCAAAACCATAATTAATTGCCTGTCTAATTTTTTTAGATAGCATTGGTGAGTTCTTCAACAACTCATTTGTTGAGTCAACCAATATGCCGAGGTATTCAATATTGAGATAAGGATTAACCTGCAATTCTATTTTCCCTTCCCAGTCTTTGCGCAGCGTTCCTTTCTTTGTCAGCACTTCATCTTTAAACGATGCTTCTATATCATTAATAAATTCTAATTGCTTTTGCCGGAACAATAAAAATTCTGTTGCCTTGCTGTCATAAAAAGAAACTTTAATACCAGCCAGGTACGGCAGTTTATTACCGGCACTGTCTTTTTCAAAATAATGATCATTTCTTTTTAATACCAACGCCTGCCCTTCTTCCCAATCTACAAACCGGAAAGGACCGCTACCAACGGGGTGACGGCGAAAATCAGTTCCATATTTTTCAACTGCCTCCTTTGCCACGATGGAACAATACTGCATGGAGATGATACCGAGTATAGGATTATAAGGCCGTAATAATTTTAATTGAAAGGTAGAATCATCAATTACTTTGAACGGCTGAATAGAATCCACCTTGCGGTTAAATATCCAGGCGCCGGGACTGGCAACCTGCTTATCAAGTATCCGGCTGAAACTATACACCACATCTTCTGCCACTAATTTTCTTCCTTTATTATTGGCAAATGCTGCATCATCATGAAATAAAACATCGGTACGTAAATGAAAAGTGTAAACAGTCTTATCATCTGAAATATCCCAGTTTTTAGCTACCGATGGAATAATATGAAGGCTGTCGTCTATTTCTACCAGTGTATTGTATAACTGGTGAGCAGCCCACATGGTTGACTGGCTTTTGGCAAAAGCCGGGTCCAGTGAAGTAATACCATTAAATTCATTGTAATGAAATATGTTGGCTTCATTCTTCTTATTATTATAACAAGCCATTAACTGTACAGTAATAATTACCAGCCATCCTATCTTTATGTAATTTCTTTTAACTTTCATCCTTAGTGTTCAGGGCTTAAATTTACAGTAACAAAACATACCACCGTGAAATACGTCAGTCGTTTTATCTATTTTTCTTATGCTTCACTTATCATCCTTACTCTTTCTCTTTCGAAAAGTACTTGTGCCCAGCCGTTTAGTCAAAAAAGCAAGTTTACCCGGCAGGATACTTTGCGGGGTACTATTACTCCTGAACGGGCCTGGTGGGATGTTGTTTCTTATAATATATATGTGGTTCCCGATTATAAAAACAAAAGCATTAAAGGATGGAACCAAATCAGTTT
>JANMFO010000343.1:0-8653 GCA_031374245.1 Chitinophagaceae bacterium
TTTCTAACCCTTGTAATTTTTGCTCCTGCTTTTTGTGCAGCATCCCACAGCATTACATTGCTGATATGAATTGGAGCTTCTTTCTTTACAATACCACCTTTGGTATTTTGCGCCGAAGGCTTTGTGTGTTTAGTGATAATGTTAACACCTTCTACCAGAACCTTAGCATCTTCTACTAAAACTTCTTTTACAATTCTTGGTTTTGATAAATCTTTATCGTCACCGGTGATAACCACGACACTGTCTCCTTTGCGGATATTGTACTTGGGTTTAAATCTTGCTTTCATTTTATCTATCGTTAATGGGTTTTACCCTTTTAATCAATTATAATACTTCAGGAGCCAATGAAATAATTTTCATATATCCTTTATCACGCAACTCTCTTGCTACTGGCCCGAAAATACGGGTACCTCTTGGCTCATCTGCCTGGTTCAAGATAACTACTGCATTATCATCGAAACGGATATAAGAACCATCCTTACGACGTAATTTATTAGTAGTACGAACAATTACTGCTTTGGCAACTGTTCCCTTTTTGATACCCCCTGCAGGCATAGCATCTTTTATGGTAACGACAATCTTGTCGCCAATTCTTGCATAACGCTGACCGCTGTTGCCAAGTACACGGATACAAAGCACCTCTTTGGCACCACTGTTGTCCGCAACACTTAACCGGCTTTCTTGCTGAATCATTTTATTTTGCTTTTAGCTCTTTGCTTTTTTGCTTTGAGCAGTTAAAACGTTTATTAAACTCTCAGTCACGATTCGAAATTCACGATCCGCAACTATACCTTTACTTCACTTTCTCTACTACTTCCACCAGTCTCCAACGCTTTGTTTTGCTAAGCGGACGGGTTTCCATAATCTTCACTACATCACCAATGCTGCACTCATTTTTATCATCATGAGCATGGAATTTGGTAGTTTTCTTAACGAACTTACCATAGATAGGGTGTTTTACTTTTCTTTCCACCGCAACAGTAATGGTCTTAGCCATTTTGTTACTTGTTACAACACCTGTTTTTGTTTTCCTTAAATTTCTTTCTTCCATTGTATTAGCTTTATTATGCTTGCTGTTGCTTCAACTTTAATTCAGTATTCAACCGGGCAATATCCTTGCGCAGCCCACGGATTGTCATAGGATTTTCCAGTGGAGAAATAGTATGAGCAAACTCTAATTTCTTTAAACGTTGCTTGTCTTCCTCAAGGCGTGCCTTCAGGTCACTTTCATTCATACCATGAATGCTCTTTACAAAATCTGATTTTTTTGACATCGTTATTACGATTTATTAATTATTACGCAGTTTCTAAATCCCTGCGCATGATAAACTTTGTTTTGATAGGCAACTTACCAGCGGCTAATGATAAAGATGCACGGGCAACTTTCTCATCAACACCATCCACTTCAAACAAGATGCGGCCTGGTCTTACTACAGCAGCCCAGAACTCCAGATTACCTTTACCTTTACCCATTCTCACCTCTGCTGGTTTAGCAGTAATTGGTTTGTCAGGAAAAATACGAATCCAAACATTACCTTCTCTTTTCATTTCACGGGTCAATGCCTGACGGGCAGCTTCTATCTGACGATCAGTAATCCAATGACTGTCTAACGCTTTCAAGGCATACGATCCAAAGGAAATGGTAGTGCCTCTTTTAGCATCACCTTTCATCCGGCCTCTTTGCATTTTCCTATGCTTCGATCTTTTTGGTTGTAACATTTTATATAATTTCTAGTTACTTGATTCTTTGTTTATTCAATTAGTTTCTTCTTCCTCCGCCGCCACCGCCTCTGCGGTCGCCACCACCACCACCGCCCCTGCGGTCGTCACGGCGATCTCCACCACCCCTTCTATCATCACGACGGTCACCGCCACGGTCATCTCTTCTGTCACCAGCTCCACCGCCTTCATTCTTTCCGCCACCTGCTATGAAATTCGGGTTCAAATCTCTCTTCGCTAATACTTCACCTTTACAAATCCAAACCTTGATTCCGATTTTACCATATACAGTTTGTGCAAAGACATTCGCATAATCAATATCCATACGGAAAGTATGCAGCGGCACACGGCCTTGTTTGAATTCTTCGCTACGGGCAATTTCAGCACCATTCAAACGGCCGCTTAATTTCACCTTTATACCTTCAGCACCCATGCGCAGTGCAGAAGCGATTGCCATCTTAGTGGCACGTTTGAAGTTGATACGGTTTTCAATCTGGCGGGCAATTGTATCACCTACAATCATCGCATCCAGTTCCGGACGACGTATCTCCAGGATGTTGATTTGCACATCTTCCTTACCAGTTAATTTTTTCAACTCTTCTTTGATACGATCTACTTCTCCACCGCCTTTACCGATAATGATACCAGGCTTTGAAGTGTGAATCGTAACAATCAGTTTACCCAATGTTCTCTCGATAACAATTTTAGAGATACCCCCTTTGTTGATACGGGCATTCAGGTAAGTTCTGATTCTATGATCCTCGACTAGTTTGCCAGCATAATCTTTCTTCGTGGCGTACCAGTTGGATTCCCATCCACGGATGATGCCTAACCTGTTACCAATCGGATTTGCTTTTTGACCCATGTTATTGGTTTATTAATTCGTTTAGTTTTTTATTTCTTTTGCGTCAACTATCACTGTTACGTGGTTACTTCTTTTGCGAACCCTGTAACCACGGCCTTGAGGAGCAGGACGCATACGTTTCAAAGTTCTTGCACCATCTACCATTATAGTTTTTACTATAAGCTGGCTTTCGTCACCACCTTCATTCTTCTGCTTCCAGTTATTGATAGCACTCAATACCAGCTTACGAAGTGGAACTGCAGAGTCCTTAGGATTGTGCTCCAATTCGGCCAATGCTTTCTCTACTTTCATACCACGTATGAGGTCAACAAGTAACCGCATTTTACGAGGTGAAGTGGGGTGATTTCTCAGTTTAGCTACTGCTTCCATTGTTATTAATTTCTTTATTAACCTTCTTTTTTAGAGTGTCCTTTGAACTGGCGGGTTGGTGCAAATTCACCCAACTTATGACCTACCATAAATTCTGTTACATACACAGGGATGAACTTGTTGCCATTGTGTACAGCAAAAGTGTGACCCACAAAATCAGGTGAAATAGTAGAGCGACGGCTCCATGTCTTGATAACACCTTTTTTGTTTTTACCGTCATTCATAGCAGTCACCTTGTTTTCAAGATGAGAGGCTATATAAGGACCTTTTTTAATCGAACGAGCCATGTTTATGTCGTTGTATTAGTTAGTTATTATTATTTAGCCAGCTTGCTTCCGTTCTTACGCTGAATAATCATTTTATCACTTCCTTTTCCTTTTGTTCTTGTTTTCAGACCTCTTGAGTACTGACCGTTTCTAGAACGAGGCTGTCCACCTGAAGCTTTACCTTCACCACCACCCATCGGGTGATCTACCGGGTTCATCGCTACACCACGGGTTCTTGGTTTGATACCTTTCCACCTGTTACGGCCTGCTTTACCCATGCTCTGTAAGAAGTGGTCACTGTTACTAACCACACCAACTGTTGCGTAACAGTTGATCAATACTTTTCTTAATTCGCCAGAAGGCATTTTTAAGATGGCGTATTTTTCCTCTTTGTTCGTCAATTGAGCAGATGAACCTGCACTACGGGCTAATTTACCACCCTGACCAGGTTGCATTTCAATATTATGAACATTAGTACCTAAAGGCATATTCTTCATTGGTAATGCATGTCCTATTTCAGGAGCTACAAATTCACCAGCCTCTACTTTATTACCAACAACTAAACCTTGTGGTGCGATAATGTAGCGTTTTTCCCCATCAGCATAATTCAACAAAGCGATGAATGCAGTGCGGTTTGGATCATATTCAATTGAAACGACTTCCGCAAAACCAGTTTTGTTACGTTTGAAATCTATGATACGATATTTCTTCTTGTGACCGCCGCCTATGTAACGCATAGACATACGACCAGTAGCAGTACGACCACCAGTTCTTGGTTTAGCTTCTACCAGGGTTTTTTCAGGAACGTTAGTAGTAACCTCAGCATACGCATTACCGATTCTCCAACGGGTACCGGCTGTAATAGGTTTAAATTTTCTTAATGCCATTTTTCAATTTCTTTTTTAGTTCAACATTAGCGGCTGTTGAAGCCATTCATTAATAGGGTTAAATGTTTGAATACAAATCAATGTTTTCACCCTCAGCAACAGTTACATAAGCTTTTTTGTATGAAGGCTTGCGGCCTGATATTACACCAGCTTTTGTAAAGCGGCTTTTGTTTTTTGCCGGAGTAACAGAAGTGTTTACGTTAGTAACGGTAACACCATAAAAGCTTTCAATTGCTTTTTTGATTTCCAGCTTGTTTGCTTTTTTGGCTACTTTGAAAGCATAGCGGCGCAGTTTATCCTGCTGAGCATTTGCTTTTTCTGTCAAAATGGGTTTTATTAATACGTCTGATGGTTTCATCTTACTGTCTTTAATTCGTTTTTAATTATGCTGTTGCTTTTTCTTCGTCGATGAAAATCTTTGCAGCACTTTCTGTCAATACCAGCACTTCTGAATTTACAATGTCATATGTATTGATATCACTCAGCAATACACCTAAAACTGAAGGAACATTGCGGATAGACATTTGAACAGTATCGTTGTACTCAGGTAAAATGAACATTAATTTTTTGTCAGCTACTTTCAGGTTACCCAAAATATCTACAAAAGTTTTTGTTTTAGGAGTATCCATTTTGATATCCTCAACAATTACAATTGCATTTTCTTTTGCTTTATAACTCAGCGCAGAAATCTTAGCCAAATCTTTCACCTTACGGTTCAACTTAATGTCGTAAGAATGTGGTTTTGGACCGAAGATGGTACCACCACCCTTGTATAAAGGGTTACGGATATTACCCTTACGGCTGCCACCAGTACCTTTTTGTTTATGCAACTTGCGGCTAGCACCTTGCACTTCAGCACGGGTCTTTACTTTGTGAGTACCCTGACGTTGTGCAGCCAGGTATTGTTTTACTGCCAGGTAGATGACATGGTTGTTAGGCTCTGCTCCAAAAATTTCTTCCGGAAGCTCAACCGATCTGCCTGTAGCTTTTCCTTTTGTATTTAAAACTTCAACTTTCATTTTATTATCTTTTTATCCTTCGATAAACTCAGGATGACATCAAATCCTATTTCTGAATTAAAACAATTGAACCAATATGACCAGGTACAGAACCGCTAACAAGAATGTAATTCTTCTCAGCAAATATTTTTACCACTTTAAGGCCTTTTAGTTTCACACGGTCACTACCCATACGACCTGCCATCTTCATTCCTTTCATTACACGGGCAGCATCGGATGAGTTACCCAATGAACCAGGAGCTCTTGAACGATCATGCTGACCGTGAGACTGCTGTCCTACACCATGGAAACCATGACGCTTAACAACACCCTGAAAACCTTTTCCTTTGGTTGTACCTACTACTTCTACTTTGTCACCTTCTTCGAAGATGTCAAGCGTAACAGTTTCACCAATATTTTTGTCGATGGAATAGTTGCGGAATTCTTTTGTAAATTTCTTTGGAGCTGTTTGTGCTTTGGCATAATGACCAACTTCAGCTTTAGTGGAGTGCTTTTCTTTTTTGTCGCCAAAAGAAAGCGAATGAGACGTGTAACCGTCTGTTTCAATTGTTTTAACCTGGGTAATAACGCAAGGCCCTGCTTCGATGATAGTACAAGCTGTTTGCTTGCCCGCGGAATCGAAAATACTGGTCATCCCAATTTTTTTCCCAATAATACCTTTCATGGTTGTTCAATTTATGCCTGCAAGGTTATTGGGACATGCCCTGATTAGTGTCTCACTAACCATATCGATTCGTGAAGACACGAACCGAGGCTTTCAATCCCCGTTTAGCTACCGACCTTTTCCTTTCTGGGGAAGTACCGGCAGTAAACAAACCCTGAATGGCTTGTTTTATGTTATCAGCCAGAGCTCTTTTTTCCCGACGAATCGGAATTGAGAGAATAGCATTTTTAAAAATTTATAAGAACTTAAAAGGGTTACCCCTTATTCTACGCTTTGATTTCTACTTCAACACCACTTGGCAAATCCAACTTACTTAATGCATCCACTGTTCTTGAAGAAGACGTGTAGATATCCAGCAAACGCTTATGCGTAGCTAACTGGAACTGCTCACGACTTTTCTTGTTAACGTGTGGTGAACGCAAAACAGTAAATATCTTACGGCGGGTAGGTAAAGGAATTGGTCCTGTTACTACTGCACCAGTACTGCGTACTGTTTTTACGATCTTCTCAGCAGATTTATCTACCAGATTGTGATCGTAAGACTGTAATTTGATTCTGATTCGCTGCGACATGTGTGAATACCCAATTTTCTTTTGGGAGTGCAAAGGTAGGGGTGAGAGGCATTCCTTCCAAATACTTGGGAAAGAATTTTCTATGCTGTGGACAACCTTTTAATAATATACCCAAAACTATTCTACAGGCTTCAGTTTCAGGCTTAAAGTAGCAAATCCCCCAAGCTCTACATGTTCTACTCTGAATTGATGTTCTCCGCTGAGAGTCAATGGAATTCGCCTATTTGGAGATTCATCAAATTTATACCTGAAAGGCTGCCACTCATTAATGACTAATTTATCATCAATATAAATCCGGACAGCATCGTCCCAGGTAACTGATAGTTCATATTTACCTTTTGGAATATTCGTTTTTGCAGTGGCAACAGTAATAAACTGGTGGTGATCTATCCCTTTATCCTTGATACCACTCCACCAGGCATAACCCAGCTGGTCAATATGTTCGATTTTAAAAGGTGCTTTCTTTTCGAACATGGAAAATAACAGACCTGTTTTAATAGGGTCATGACTGGCGGTATCAAGAGCATAAAAAAGCACTTCCCAATCCATAGGCTGAAAGAATTTCCTGAACAAGAACATATAAGGTTTTCCCACCGCAATAGCCTCACCCAAAGGGGTAGTGATAGCTTCTCCGGTATATTCCAACTCTATAAAAATATCAGTCCTTTCTCCCTTTATTTTTTGTGCCGTAATAGTGGCGGGGAATTCTCCTTTGGTGGCTGAGATATTCTTTACCCCTCTGAAGCTTTTGACAACCCATTTCCCTTTAGGCCCTAACAAATCAAACTTCATTATAAGGCCTGTATCTGTAGGATTAGTATTCCAAATAACTGGCGAACGGAAATCATAAGGGCCCCATTCAGTTATCAGAATATTTTTTCTTCCGGCCAGTTTTCCATTGCCGGTAAACGGATCGACAGGTTTTTTTACAGAAGGATATATCATGGTAGAATCGACCAGATCACCATCTGTTGAATCAATATTAGTTACTGTTGAATCTGATTTTAGTTTATATCCAAAATCAGAATAGGTATTCCCAAATATTTTCAAACTATCCGTTCTTGTTGAATTAACAGCAACAGAATTGCTATTGAAACTATTCATTGCAATAATATAATCTGCACTTCTTGTGTCCCTGTATTTAGCATACCCCCAATCAGTTGGCTCCTGCTTTCTGGACCATAGCTTTATTGCTTCTTTGTCTTTTGAAAAAAGATTATACGATACTTCATTATGCTGCCCATGTTCAATAGCGATAGCTATCCGGTTATCCCGAAATTGATTTCCTTTAATCATTGAAGAATAGCTATATCCGCCCCAGATACCGTGGTCACATTCAAATATCCGGTTACCCGATATCCGATTCCTGCTGAATGTTACCTCTACCCCATTTGTTGGAGCAAAAGAAAAATCATTGTCAAGTAAAACATTGTCATTGCAGCCTCCTTGGCCAGTATCCATCGTTGTTTGTCCGGCCCAAAGAAAAAACCCATCGCCTCCATGCGTAACTGAGTTTTTATAAAAAATATTGTAATTACTTTGTTCATATACTAAAATACCTGCACTATCCTGTCCCCTGTTATACACTCCGTGACTATACCCCCTTACATTAAAGTTGATCCTGTTATATGAAACTTCATTTCCATTACATCTGTACATTCCCAAACCAATCCCTGAGTTAAAAGAAAAATCATT
This sequence comes from Chitinophagaceae bacterium, assembly GCA_031374245.1. GTDB lineage: Bacteria > Bacteroidota > Bacteroidia > Chitinophagales > Chitinophagaceae > JJ008. Next base: position 8,057 of record JANMFO010000343.1, read on the forward strand.
ATTGTAAATTTTCCCATTATTACAATCTGCCATCATTAATGCGTTCTGTCCGCCAGTTACTTTACAGTTCCTGATTATTGCTTTATTACAATTCCTCAGATACATAGCAGCACCATAACGCAGCCATTCATCTTTTTCATTGTGATGATAACTCATCCAGTCTGATACGTCCTCCTTCTCTTGTGTGCTGTTGAGATGTTGCCGGTAATTGTAGCTAAAATCACAATTCTCTAAAGTTAGCTTCTCCACATTATTTGCCATCAATGCTACTTTATAGCCCCTTGCTTTCAGATTCCTGATAGTAACATTTTTTCTGTTCCGAATAAGAATTGCCACACCAAAAAATTCATCGGGGTTTTTTGCTTTATTACTCCCCTTTAGTTCAGTATTATTAAAATCAATAACAATATTATTCCCCTCAATAAGTACAACAGGGCTTTCCAGATTTTCTGTTGCATCCAGTTTGTAAATGCCTTTCTTAATTTTAACTGACTTGGTGATTTTCATTCCAGATAAAAGTGGCTTGTCCTGGGCACCGAGTTTAGTGAACCAAAGAAGAAGCACCAAAATGGTCAGAATTCTTTTTATCATCAATTT
>JANMFO010000351.1:0-14080 GCA_031374245.1 Chitinophagaceae bacterium
TCTGTTGTGAACTTGTTCTGTTATTCTTTTCTTTCAGTGAAAGAGAAGAATAATCTCACTTCATCGTTCTGTTCGCTACTCAGCACTTAATTATATCCTCCATTCACATCTTCCACCGGCTTCTTTGTCATCACTGCTTTCGGTTCTTTCTTTTTTTCTGCCGGTTTTGGTTTTAGCTTGTTGTCATTCGCCGTTGTTTTCGGTTTAACTGTCACCCTGAGCTTGTCGAAGGGTTTTGCGTCTTTACGAATAGTAACAGGTTTATCCTTTACTGGTTTAGGAATAGGTACAGAAATAGTTTTCACAGGATTTGGGTTAGTAAGTCTCTTATCGCTGTTATCATCAGGGGTATTAAAATCGTTTGTTGCCGAATCTACATCCAGCTGATACCTTCCGGTTACGGGCATTGCTTTTATTACGGTATCATTTTCTGCCTCTATAGATTGCTGCAATAGTTTTTCTACATTTTTACGCAACTGTACGACATCCACTTTTACATCACCCACCTGCTTTGCTACCACCACTTGTCCTTTATACTGCACATCAATCATCTTGTATTTATCAAAACCAGTCTTGCTCAATACTTGTCTATAAAATACCATCAGGCGATGAAATTTTTTATCCATATCTTCGCCGCTACCCAACTTCACGGTATGATTACCTACTACCGGTGTCATTTCAAATGTTCTTTCTGCTGTAATATCTATCTGCGCCACCTGTGCCATCCAGAAAGGATCATTCACAATAAAGTTGGCAGTTGTTCTTACTTCGTTAAGTAACACACTATCTGCTGCTGTCAATATTTTCTTTTCAGGGAAACCAGTAAACACCGGCACCCTTGCACTCAGTTTGTCCGATAACGGCATTTTTCTTCCCAGGTTATCTATATAAAAAGAACTGCCCGCAACTGTAAAGATTCTTGCTACCGGTTCTTTTTCTGTTACCGTAACATGCAATACATCCTGATTATCGAAATACAACTCTGCATCATTTATCCAGGTGTTATGTTCAAGTGTTTGCTCCAGTTGTGATAAATTGAATGATGCAACGGGCTGACCTTTGATGCTGCTCTTTGTTGCTTTCATCAATAATTGCTGCACATCTTTTTCATTAATAAAATAATTTCCGGATGCGCCTTTTAATACAATGGTATAATCACTGCAATGACCTCTTTTCTTTTTGGTAATGGCTGCCATCAGCAACACGAACATACCACCGCCGATGCACACCCACAGTGCGACAAACAATACTTTTCTTATGGTTGTTTTTGCATTCACTGTTTATATTTCTTTTAATTCGTTCTTTATTTGTTCCAGTAACATATCAATATCTCCTGCTCCTGCTGTTATCAGTACTTCTCCAAATTCTTTATTAACCGTTGGCACATATTCCTCTTTTATCCAGTCCAGCAATGCCGATTTTGCCATCACACTTCTATCATCATTTTTCATTCTCAACAAAATCATTTCACTGTTTACTCCTGCTATTGGTAATTCTCTTGCCGGGTAAACCGGTAATAGAATTACTTCATCCGCCAAATCCAGCACTTCTGCAAATCCATCAGCCAGGTCTCTTGTTCTGCTGTACAGGTGCGGTTGAAAAATTACCGTACACTTTTTCCCTTTGAACAAGGTCTTAGCTCCATTAATCAAAGCCCTTAGTTCTTCCGGGTGGTGAGCATAATCATCAACAAAAACTATTCTGTCATTTTTGATGAGGTACTCAAATCTTCTTTTCACTCCCTGAAAGCTTTCTACTGCCGCTTTGATTTTATCGTTATCAATCCCCAAAGAACTGGCTACTGCAATTGCTGCAACAGCATTTTCAACATTGTGCATTCCCCCCATATTCAGTTTCACATTCTCCAGTCTACTATCCTTTAGCATAACATCAAATTCATAACTTCCATTCATCATCCGGATATTGGCCGAATACACATCAGCACTTTCATTTTGCAAACTGTATGTCAGGTGCTGGTCTGCTTTTAATTCCTTTCCTCTTTTTAATCCGAACTGGCGAATTAACAAGCCACCCGGTTTAACTCTTCCACTGAAATCAATAAAAGCCTGTTCCATTGCTTCTGTTGTTCCGTAAATATCCAGGTGGTCAGCATCCATTGCTGTAATGATGGCCACATCAGGACTTAGTTTCAAAAAACTTCTATCATACTCATCCGCTTCTATCACACAAACATTTCTTTCGCTGCTCCAGAAATTCGTTCCGTAATTCACCGCAATGCCGCCAAGAAAAGCATTACATCCAAAACCACTGTCACGAAGCAAATGCGCCACCATTGTTGTGATGGTTGTTTTGCCATGTGTTCCTGCGATACATATATTAAAAGAGCTTTCACTTATAATCTGTAACACATCACTTCTCTTTACCACTTTATATCCGTTCTCCCTGTAATAAATCAACCCATTATGTTCTGCTGGTACAGCCGGTGTGTACACGACCATGTCAACTTTCTTTGGAATCAATTCCACTTTATCATCATAATGAACCTCAATGCCGCTTGCTTCCAGTTCTTTTGTCAGTACGGTTGGTGTTTTATCATACCCACTTACTTTCACTCCACCAGCATGAAAGAATCTCGCAACAGCACTCATCCCGATTCCACCGATGCCGATAAAATACACGGCATTCATTTTTTCAATTCCCCGAAAAGGGGCATTCATAAGGACAGTATTAATTGGTACGTTCATTATATCTTAAATCACTTTCAAAATTTCTTCAGCAATCACTTTATCTGCATTCGTAATTCCTAACACCGCAATATTTTTTCTTAACTCATCCTGTTTGCTTTCATCCATTGACAATTCAATCGTCATGAAGACCAGTTTTTGAATCACCTCATTGTCTTTCACCATTAGTGCCGCATTCTTGTTTACCAGTTGCATTGCATTTACCGTTTGATGGTCTTCCGCTGCAAAAGGATAGGGTACAAACAAAACAGGCTTTTTAGCAACACATAACTCAGCAACAGTCATAGCTCCCGAACGAGCCACCACTATATCAGCAGCAGCATAAGCATATTCCATCTGCGTTATAAATTCATTGGCCCATACCAATTGCTTTCCACTTACTCTTTCTTTCGCTTTTCCCGAATAAGGTTTTCCTGTTTGCCAGATGATTTGTAATCCTGCTTTCAATAAATCATCCAGCCCTTTATCAATCGCTTCGTTGATGGATTTGGCACCGAGGCTGCCACCAACAAAAAAAACCGTTTTCTTTGTTTCATCCAGTGAAAAGAATTTCAAACCTTCGCCTTTCGAAACTGTTGCACCAGCAATAGAAGTCCGTACAGGGTTTCCGGTAACTGTTATTTTATCAGCCGGGAAAAACTTTTCCATTCCATCAGTGCCGGTAAAAACCTTTGTTGCTTTCTTTCCCAGCATAATATTTGACCGGCCAGCAAAAGAATTTGACTCATGAATAAAAGTCTTAATCCCTCTTGCCTGTGCAAATCGTAAAACAGGAAAACTGGAATAGCCACCTACGCCAATCGCTGCATCCGGTTTAAATTTTTTGAAGATGGTACGCACCTGCAAAAAACTTTTCAGCAATTTATAAGGCAATCCTATATTTTTTATCAAAGAACTTCTGTTGAACCCTGCTATGTCTAACCCTTCAATTTGATATCCTACTTGTGGCACTTTCTCCATCTCCATTTTTCCCTTCGCTCCTACAAATAATATTTCTATACTACTATCTATCTTCTTTAACGCATTGGCAATAGCTATTGCCGGGAAAATATGCCCACCTGTTCCACCACCTGCTATGATTACTTTTTTACCCATAGCATTTATTTTACTTCTTCCAATGCCGCTTTTCCTTCTATCTGTTCTACGTTTCTCGCTACACTTAAAATAATCCCGATTGCCAGACAGGTAAAGATGAAACTCGTTCCACCCATACTTACTAATGGCAACGTAACTCCTGTAACAGGAAACAGGTTCACTGTTACTGCCAAATTCGCTACCGCCTGAATAGCCAGTGTAAAACTTAATCCCAATGCCAGGAATGCACCGAAAGCATAAGGACATCGTTTATAAATCCGGATACATCTATATAGGAACACCAAATAAATAAACATAATAAAGGCACCGCCCACTAATCCATACTCTTCCATTATAATGGCATAGATAAAATCGTTGTAAGCTTGTGGCAAATAATCTCTTGTTGTACTATTCCCCGGACCAACACCAAACACACCACCTTTTGAAATAGCAATCTTTGCCTGGTTAGTCTGGTAAGCTGCATTATCAACGTCATCTTTACTTCCATAGATAAAACTTTCTACCCGTCCAATCCATGTATCAACTCTTCCTGTCAAAGTAGAAGATGCTTTTTTTACTACTGGTACCACATCATCGCTTTTTTCTTTACCATGACGAATGACAGCTGCTGATATAAGAATTAAAATAGGTATCAAAGCAACTCCAATCGTCATTAAAATATGCCTGGTACTCACCCGGCCAATAAACATCAGCAACAAACAACTTGCACCGAGTAATAGTGCTGTTGAAAGATTAGCTGGCGCAATCAGAGCACAGGTAACCGCTACCGGTGCTATCACTGGCAGAAATCCTTTTTTAAAATCTTTGATTACTGCTTGTTTCTTGCTTATCAATCTTGCCAGGTACATGAACAAAGCCAACCTTGCAAAGTCGGACGTTTGCATCGTCATATTAATTAACGGTAACCGAATCCAGCGACTGCCCTCATTCATTTTCACTCCAAAGAATAAAGTATAAAACAATAATGGCAGTGAAATCAAAAAGGCAATCTGTGCTGCCTTTGAATAAAATGTATAATTAACCAGGTGAGCAAAATAGATAACCATAATACCCGCCATAATAAAAGCAATCTGCTTAAAGAGATATATTTCGGTATTGCCCCTGTAATTTTTATATGCCAATGAACCGGTAGCACTGTACACCGCCAACAAAGAAACTAATGTCAATAACACCACCAAGGCCCAGATAACTTTATCTCCTTTGGTTTTACTCAAAAGATTATTTGTATTGAAGGTGTTCCTCAATTCATTCATCCGTATGTCTCTTGTTGCTTCCATTTTTTATTACTGTTGACAAACTCTTATAAATCCTTCACCGCTTTTTTAAATTGATTTCCCCTGTCCTCATAATTTTTAAACAAATCAAAACTTGCACAGGCCGGGCTTAGTAATACCACATCCCCTTTTCCAGAAAAATGAAATGCCCCCTGTACTGCATCTTCAGCATTCTTTGTATCTACTATCTGGGTCACAATATTTCCAAAAGCTTCGTGAATTTTTGCATTATCTGTTCCCAAACAAATAATGGCTTTCACTTTTTCTTTTACAAGTTGTTCTATCAATGAATAATCATTTCCTTTATCCACGCCACCCAATATCAATATCGTTGGCTTTGTCATACTTTCTAAAGCATACCAGGTAGAGTTTACATTGGTAGCCTTGCTATCATTAATAAACTCTACGCCTCTTACTGTTGCCACATGCTCCATGCGATGCTCCAGGCTTTGAAAGCTTTGTACTGCTTCACGGATTTTATCTTTCCGTATATCCAATGTTGTCGCTGCCACACATGCTGCCATCGTATTATACTGGTTGTGTTTTCCTTTTAATGCAAAATCAAATACACTCATGTTGGTAAAATCTTGTCCTGTTCTAATGTACATATCCCCGTCTTTAATAAAAGCTCCGTTTGGTAGTTCTCTTTTCATACTAATGGGCAGTTGGTTAGAGTGAATATTGAATTGGTTTAGGTATTTCATAGTTACTTCATCATCGGCGCAGTAAATGAATGCATCATTTGCCTGCTGGTTCATCGTTACCCGGAACTTACTCCGGATATAATTTTCGAATTTGTAATCGTAACGGTCTAAATGGTCTTCTGTAATGTTCGTCAGTATGGCCACATCCGGTCTGAATGTCTTTATATCATCCAGTTGAAAACTGCTTATCTCCACTACATATAATGGCTTGGGGTCTTCAGCCACACGTTTGGCAAATGAATCACCAATATTTCCAACCAATGCACAATCCAATCCTGCTGTTTTGCAGATATAATATGTCAATGCAGTAGTAGTGGTTTTTCCATTGCTACCGGTGATGGCAATTATCTTGCTATCACCTTTAAACCGGTACGCCAGTTCCACTTCGCTGATTATAGCAATTCCTTTTGCCCTTATCTTTTTCACTATCCCGGCTTTTTCTGGTATGCCAGGGCTTTTCATTACTTCATCCGCATTCAGGATTTTTGCTTCTGTATGCAGGCCTTCTTCAAAATCAATTCCTGCATTCAGCAATTCGTTACGATACTCATCCTTCAAAGAACTTCCATCGGAAACAAAAACATCATAACCCTGTTTCTTTGCGAGCAGTGCGGCACCCACACCACTTTCACCAGCACCCAGTATGACAAATCTTTTTCCCATGTTCAAAAATCCGTGTACGGAACACGGCTCTTCATAAGTATTGGACTTTTAAATACAACTGCACCACAAATCATTTTAATAAGAACATCACTTTTTCTATCAGCTAAGGTTCATCTGGTGGTTTTTCAAAACATCTTCTATCGAACAATAATTCTTCTTATCTCAATTTCAACGTAACAATACTTAACACCACTAATAACACTGTCACTATCCAAAACCTGGTTACAATTTTTACTTCATGATAGCCTTTCACCTGGTAGTGGTGATGTAACGGTGCTTTCAAAAAAACTCTTCTTCCTATTCCAAATTTTCTTTTGGTGTATTTGAAATATCCCACCTGCAACATCACACTCAGCGTTTCAACAAAGAATACTCCACAGAAAATAGGCAACAGCAATTCTTTATGTACTATTATTGCCAGCGAGGCAATGATACCACCCAATGTCAGGCTTCCTGTATCACCCATAAAAATTTGTGCAGGATAAGAGTTGTACCACAAGAACCCGATACAAGCACCAATCATAGCAGCAATGAATACAGACAACTCTCCTAAATCAGGTATATACATGATGTTCAGGTAATCGGCAAAAATCAGGTTACCACTTGCATAAGCGAATATGCCCAACAGGACTCCTATTATTGCTGAGGTTCCGGTTGCCAATCCATCCAATCCATCCGTCAAGTTCGAGCCGTTTGAAACAGCAGTGATAATAAAAATCACAATCAATATGTACAGTACCCAGGTGTAATCTCTCCATGAAGTGGGTAACAATTTTGCATAATTGAACTCATGATTCTTTATTAATGGAATAGTTGTTATCGGTGTTTTGCTTTCGGCAAAATATCTTGTCTTGCCATTTATTTGTTTTGCAAATACTGTAGAGTCTGCAGTTGTAGGTGTACCAATAAACTCTCTCCATATTTTTACTTCGCTGTTGAAGTACAATGTTGCTCCCACTGTAATTCCTAATCCTACTTGTCCCAATATTTTAAACCAACCTGCCAAACCATCTTTACCACTCTTTTTATAATGCTCTCCTTTCTTTTGCGCCTGCCGCTTGCCTTGTAGTTTTAAATAATCATCTATAAAACCAATAATACCCAACCACACGGTGCTTATCAGCATCAACTGCACATACACTTTTGTAAGATTCGCCAATAATAAAGTAGGAATAAGAATAGCCAGAATGATAATGATACCGCCCATTGTTGGTGTACCTCTTTTACTTTCTTCACCCGGCAACCCTTCTTCCCTTATGCTTTCTCCAATTTGTTTTTTCTGTAAAAACTTAATCAGCTTCTTCCCATAAAAAGTAGTGATGAATAATGATAGTAGTATCGCCAGCAACACCCGAAAAGTGATAAAGCTGAAAAGCCTGCTTCCCGGGAAGTTTACACCTTCGCTTTTTAGCCATTCAAATAAATGATACAGCATTGCTGGTTTTTGGTTTGTCGTTTTTATTATTTAGTCGCCGTCCTGTTCTTTACTCATCATTTATCAAGCAACTCAAACATTTCCGTCACAATTTCTTTATCGTCAAAATGATTCTTCACTCCTTTTATCTCCTGGTACTTCTCATGTCCTTTTCCTGCTATCAGTATTATGTCTTCCGGTTTCGCTAAACTTATTGCCGTCTTTATCGCTTCTTTTCTATCAACTATTGAGATATATTTTCTTCTGGCCGCCGCACTTAATCCTTCTTCCATATCTTTTATTATCTGTGACGGGTCTTCGCTTCTTGGATTATCGCTGGTAAAAATTGCTTTATCACTATACTCACAAGCTGCTTCTGCCATCACAGGTCTTTTTGTTTTGTCCCTGTCACCACCGCAACCCACCACTGTTATCACTTGCTCAAATCCTTTCTTTAATTTCTTTATCGTTGCTAAAACATTTAAAAGAGCATCTGGTGTGTGTGCATAATCTACAATCGCAATCACTTTTTCTTTTGCCGACACCATATAATCAAATCTTCCTTCTGCACCCGTTAACAAACTCAATGCAGTCAATATTTCTTGCTTATCTTCTCCCAAACAAACCGCAGCACCGTAAACTGCCATCAGGTTGTACGCATTGAATTCACCAATCATCCTGAAATGCACTTCTATATCATTCACCGTCATCACCAACCCACTCAGGCTATTATCCAGAATCTTTCCTTTGAACTCCGCCACCGTTTTCAAGCTGTAGTAATACTTTTTCGCATTCGTATTCTGTAGCATCACCATTCCTCTTTTGTCATCTGCATTGCTGATGGCAAAGGCTGATGATGATAATGAATCAAAGAAGGCTTTCTTCACCCGGATATATTCATCAAACGTTTTATGATAATCCAGGTGATCATGTGTGATGTTGCTGAAAACTCCGCCTGCATACTGCAAACCAGTTACCCGGTGCTGGTGAATGGCATGTGAACTTGTTTCCATGAACACATGACTGCATCCTGCTGAGACCATCTGACTTAATAACTGATTAAGACTGATAGCATCCGGTGTGGTATGCGTTGCCGGCACTACTTTGTTTCCAATCTGATTTTCTACAGTGCTTAGCAATCCACATTTATATCCCAATCTTGTAAAGAGCTTATATAATAATGTTGCAATAGTTGTCTTCCCGTTTGTTCCCGTCACTCCCACCAGTTTAATTTTTTCTGATGGTCGTCCAAAAAAATTATTCGCCATGTACGCCGCTGCAGCTGCACTATTCTCTACCTGCACATAAGTGAGTCGGGATTCATCAGTCTTGATTCCCGAGTCCTCATACACAATTACCGTTGCACCATTCTCAATTGCTTTCTCAATGAACTGATGACCGTCTGCGCCTCCGCCTTTCACCGCTATAAATGCTGCCCCCGGTTTTATCTTTCTCGAATCAATCTGTATATCATTCACTTCAACTGATGTACTTCCTGCAACAGACCTGATTGACACTTTATATAGTACATCTTGCAATAACACGATAACCTTAAACTTTAAACCCGAAACTTTTAAACTATTATCAACTCAATTCCAGCATTACCGTAACTCCTTTTGGCAAAGCAGTTCCCGGAGCTATAGATTGATTATTTATTTTTCCTTTTCCTATTACCGCTACTTTCACTCCCATGTTTTCCAGCAGGTATAATGCATCTTTCAATCCCATCCCCCTTACATTCGGCATCACTTGTTTACGGATGGTAGTGGCTTTCATCACCGGCTGATAGTTACTTGAGAAAACACTGGTCCAGTCATTCTGTGCCACCGAATCAGTGTATCGCATATTCATCGTAGCAAACACATTTTTTATATCTTTTGAATAGCCAGCGTAGTAGTAAGAAGTACTATCTTTTTTAGCTGCATACAAGGAAGGATTCTTTTGCTGAACATACATTGCATGCAATTTGTTAGCAATCTCCCGGAACACAGGTGCGGCCAATGTTCCACCATAGTGAGAAGCTGCATGTGGTTTAGTCCGTATAACAACGATGCAGGTGTATTGCGGCTTATCAGCAGGAAAATATCCAACAAAACTTGCCTGGTACACACCATGGTCATATTTTATTTTTCCGTCAGATACATGGGCCGTTCCTGTTTTTCCTGCCACAGCAAATGGCATTCCTGCAAAAGCTCTTCTTCCTGTTCCTTCTGTCACCACCATTTCCATTGACTCTCTTGCTGCTTTTACAACAGCAGGCTTACAGATATTTTCTTCTATTACTTTTGGTTCAAATTGTTTAGTAACAAGGCCATTGTTTTGCACACTGTTTACTAAATAAGGTTTCATCATTCTGCCGTTGTTCGCAATCGCATTGTATAAAGTGAGTGTATGCAACGGACTGACTTGTAAGCCATAACCAAAACTCATCCATAACATATTTCCTTCAGCGCTTCCTTTCTGGTCAAGCGGCGCCATCGTTGGTTTTGGAACATCTGTTAAATCAATCGGCGACCGCACATCCATATGAAACTTGTGCATGTACTCTTTCAATTCTGCAGGCCGCTGAATAAATGCCTTATAAGCAAGCATACTCATTCCCACATTGGAGCTATGCGCAAAACATTCCTTCACGGTCATCGATGCTTTTGGAGACCTTTCAGCATCTGTTACCATTTTACTTCCCACTTGCTTTCTACCTGCACCTCCTACTTCCACTATATCATCAGGAGAACTGCTTCCTTTTTCTAACACCGATAAAAGTGTAACCAATTTTGTAGTTGAACCCGGTTCAGTTGCTCTTAATGCATAATTATCATTCTCCGTATAACTTCCATCTTCCAGGCGACCGAGGTTTGCTATGGCTTTAATCTTACCGGTACTTGTTTCCATTACAATGGCAGTACCATAAGGACCTTCGCATTGCAGCATCATTTTCATCAATGCTGTTTCTGTTATATCCTGAATATTTACATCAAGATTGGTAAAAATATCTTTCCCATTCTCCGGGTCAGTTTCAGAACCTTCAATTGGTATAGCTGTTCCACCAGCAATAAAGCGAACTAATTTTTGTCCGTCATGGCCACTTAATAAGGTGTCATAACTTCTTTCCAATCCCACATTTTGCTTTTTCACTTTTCCATTACTTGCCACATGCTCTCTTGACAAACCAATTGTCCTGTTGGCTAATAAACCAAATGGAGATAAGCGTTTGGTATTTACATCTACAATCACACCGCTCCTGTTTCTTCCCAATTTTACCAATGGAAAATCACGGAATGTTTTATACTGCTCAAAACTCAGTTTCTTTTTCAGCGGATAATACCGGCTGTTCTTATTATAGGCTTCCTGTAATTCCTTTTTATACTGTACAGTTGTTTTATCAGCAAAATAACTGGACATGGCAAAAGCAAAAGAGTCAACGTTTTCTTTAAACCGTTTCCCTTTCTTTTCTCTTAAGCCATCTGCATTAAAATCAATGTAAATATCAAAAGTGGGGATAGAGGTACTCAGCATTTCACCGTCTTCGCTGTAGATAGTCCCCCGTTCAGCATCCAGCGCAATAAAACGCTGATGTAAACTGTCGCTCATGCTGCGCCAGTGTTGTCCTTCGAAACGCTGAATATAAAAAGCCCGGCCCAGTACCAGCAAACTCAGTACAATGATACCGAGAAAGCTTACGTAGACCCGCCATAATATGTCCCGTTTTACTTCCAATGTCTTGCGTTCTTAGTTGTGATAGTTGTATTCGTCCACCTTTTTGCCGTTCCTCAAAAAGGATTTTTAGTCGTCGTTCTGTTCCCTGTTCATCTTCGTTGCATCGCACTCTTCATCTTCCTGTTTGCTACTCATCAATTACTACCAGTAGAATCTTTCAGTACCACCGGTGATAGTACCAGTTCCTTTAATCCTAATGGCTCTACTGCTTTTACCAGCTCACTTGGTTTACTGCGAAACATTACTTCACTCTTCACTGTTATATACTCGTATTGTAATTCTTTTACTTCTTTCGTTGTTTTATTGATGTTGCGGATTGTTTTATCAGCATAGTGGCCATTATATATGTACACAACCGCCAGCAACGCCAGGAACAAAAAGAACGGAACCTGCTTAACAATGGACTGATAATTCAGCCACCGTTTCCAGTCAAGTTTCAAGTCCCGCTCTTTCGGATTTTGTTGCTCCTGCATAAAATGAGTTTTTGGCTCGTTTTGGTTCTCCGGTTCCTGGTTTTCACCAGGGGTTTAAATCAAAGGATATAGCATTTAATGAAAATCCTTATGCAATTATATGTGTACTGATTAAAATCTTTTGTGTTCCCTTATTTACACCATTATCACTTTTTCTGCTACTCTTAGTTTTGCACTTCTGGACCTTGAATTTTGTTTCTGCTCTTTTTCCGTTGCCACTACCGGTTTCTTTGTTATCACTTTCAACTCACTTACTGTTTCGGTATTGATAAACGGGTTCTCTTCCGCTTGTTCATCAAATGAACCACGGCGAAAAAAAATCTTTACCAGTCTATCCTCAAGGGAATGAAATGTGATGATGGCCACTCTGCCTCCGGGCTTTAACAAGGATGGGATTTGTTGCAGCATTTCTTTTAACGCACCTAATTCGTCGTTCACTTCAATTCTTAATGCCTGGAAAACCTGGGCGAAATATTTGTTGGGATTTCCTTTTACTATTTCCCGGAGAGCATTTTTAAAACCATCAATGGTTTTAAGCGATGTGGTATTGCGGACCTGCACAATTGTTTTAGCCAGTGTTTTTGAATTCGTTACTTCACCATATTGCTCAAAAATTTTGTGCAATTGTTGCTCAGTATACGTATTCACTACATGGAAGGCTGTTACAGTTTGCCGCTGGTCCATCCGCATATCCATATCAGCATTGTAACGAATGGAAAACCCTCTGCCCCCTTCATTAAACTGGTGGCTGCTTACACCGAGGTCGGCCATAATGCCGTCTACCGCTGTAATATTGTGCAGGCGAAGAAACCTTTGCAGGTGACGAAAGTTTTGCGGAACAAAAATTATTCGTTCGTCATCCGGCAAGTTCTTTTTGGCATCTTCATCCTGGTCAAAGGCCACTAACTTTCCTTTTGCACTTAGCTTTTCTAAAATGGCATTGGAATGTCCGCCGCCACCAAAAGTGCAATCCACATAGATACCATCGGAGTTGATGCTGAGGCCGTCAATTGTTTCTGTAAGCAGAACAGGTATGTGATACTCCTGCTCCACAATTAGTAATTAATAATTAAGAATGAAGAATTCCGTCTGCTTTCAAACTCTCGTTTCATTATTAATTATTAATTTTTAATTATTCATTCTTACTGCCGCCGCCCAGCACCTGGTTACCCAAGTCACTTAATGCTTCCGAAGAAATTGAATCAAAGAACTGTTTGTACTTATTACTATCCCAGATTTCTATTTTATCGCCTGCTGCCATCAGCACTATATCTTTTTCCAACCCTGCATACACTTTCAAACTTGGCGGCAACAGTATCCGGCCTGCTGCATCAGGTTCCACATAAGTGGCTCCGTTCAGGAATGCCCGTTTGAACTCCCTTTGTTTGGGATCGAACTCATTCAAACCGGTAATTTTTGCAAAGAGCGGCTCCCATGTCTTTAAAGGATAGAGAGCTAAACATTTATCAAAACCCCTGTTAATAACAAAACGACTTGTTTCTGTATCCGGTAGTTGCTTTTTGAACCCTGCCGGAAGCAGAAAACGTCCTTTGACATCCAAAGTAGCCTCGTATTCTCCGAGAAATCCTGTCATTCTCAATTAATTGGTTCAACGGTTCTAATAATTACCACAAAATAACATTTTTTCCCACTATACCAACAAATTTCTTGAAATATAATTTTTCCCCAGTATTTTTTGGGCTGAAAGCCACTCTGGAAAAGAGTTTGGAGAGATTTAACTATTTTTAGTTCAAAAAATAGCTGTATTAGGTGTGAATAGTAGTGGAAAACCTGTGGAAAACAGCCTTTTTGCACTCAATCCCAGAAAAAGAATTCAGTACATTCCAATAGAAACTATGGCATCAACCGGATACTCAGGAAAATCTTTATACAGCAAACTCGGTATAAAACCGGAGATGAAAATCATGTTGCTTAAGCAGCCAGATAACTATTCTTCCTTACTGGAAAAAAGCATTCATGCACAGTTATGTTCCAGGAATGAAGTACCTGATTTCATCCATCTATTTGTTAGAAC
>JANMFO010000382.1:0-5749 GCA_031374245.1 Chitinophagaceae bacterium
GTAACCATTGATACATTCTATAATACTCAACTGGTTATACTTACCTTTTAATTGGACTTTACCCAGATCCCGTAATTGATACTTATTATGGTCAGATATCTGTTGAAGTGTTTCGCCACTTATCAGCAGGGGTGATCGGTAGTGTTTGGTAAGGCTTTCAATCCGTGCTGCCGTATTTACGGTATCCGAAATTGTAGCAGCATCCAACCGGTGTTCATCACCCGTAATACCCATAATCAGCGGCCCCGTATGCATACCAATGCCGGCCCTTATTATGGGAAGGCCTTCGGATTGCCGCTCTATATTCAGCTCATGAACTGCTTTTTGCATTCCTATTGCTGCATTCAATGCATCATCCGGGTGACGGGGGAAAATGGCCATGATAGAATCACCGAGGTATTGGTTAATAAATCCCTGGTGTGAACGGATAACGGGCCCCAGGCGTTCATTGAAAGAAGATACAAACCGGAAATTCTCGTCCGGTGTCATTTTTTCCGACAGGGAAGTGAAATCCCGGATATCTGTAAATAGTACGGTTACAATTATTTCTGCCTGATCGCCGAGTTTTACATCCGTCAGTGATTCTTTACCTAATAATCGGATGAACTCGTTGGGTACAAATTTTTTAGTCACTTCATGTATCCGCAGAATCGCTTCTTCTCTTTCACGGACTTCCCGGATATTTTTTTCATACAACAAGGCACTTTCAATAGCAGTAGAAGACTGCAGGGCCAGGGTTACGAGTAATTTCAGATGAGCCGCCGTGTATTGATCTTTTTCTTTTCCGGCAAGTATTATCGCACCTAAAATCCGTTGCTTCACTTTCATAGCCGCATAAATGAGCGAATGCACATCCGGTTGTACGATACCTTTTTCTTTTAGTACCGATAAATCACTCATGATCTCAGACTGACCGCTCAGGCCGATTTTGAGAAGAATCCCGCTGTTAATACGGAGCCGTTCTTCATTAAAAAGCGGTTCCCCCTCAATAGCCGGAATCGTTAATTGCCTGCCTTCTTCATCCCAAAGAACGATCACCCCGCTGTTTGATGGAATAGAATGTATGGCCTGCTCCAGCGTAAGTCGGGCAATGATATCCGGATCAATAGTCTCCGTAAGTTTTTCAGAAAAATTATAAATGACATTCAGTTCCTGGTATAAATTAAGTACTTCGGTTCCCAGTTTCTTTTTCTCTGATTCCTTCCGTAACATCAATGATAAAAGACTGGCCATGATGGCCGCCTGATCATCACCTTTTACATATCCTGAAATTTCACCTTCCAGTGTTACCGGGAAAGTTTGTGCTTCATCGGTTGATGCGGTTCCAAATAGAATAGTATGCTGACTGTCTTCAACAACGATAGCAGCCTTTGCCATAGTTGCCCAGGTCAGCAACCAGGCAGTTGTTTCTGATTTTTTTCCCAGTAATGATTTTAATGTCGGTTGCGCCATGCCTGTTTGAGTATTGATAGTTGGTACGAAATGATTTTTACTGAATGGTTGAAATAAGTATCAATTATGAAATACCCAGAACCTCCCGTGCCTTATTCAGCAGCACTTCAGGGTCGAAAGGTTTAGTCATATATACATCGGCACCAACATCCAATCCTTTTTGCCGGTCGGTTTCCTGTCCTTTGGCAGTGAGTAACACAATAAACACTTTATCCATTCCGAGTTCTTTTTTAACCCTACGGCATACTTCCATTCCGTTCATCTTGGGCATCATCACATCTAAGAAGACCAGTTGCGGATTTTCTTTTTGAATAATCTCCAATGCGATTTCTCCGTTTTCGGCGGTTAAAAATTCCACGCCGTCATCTTCCAGTTCTTCCAGCGTTTGCCCAATCAGCATCCGGATATGTGCTTCATCATCAACAATTAAAATTTTTTGTTCCATACTAATTTATTTAATTGACTTTAGTTTTTATAGCGTTTAAGTATAGCTGCGATTTACGAACTCTGAACTTTGAACTCCGAACTATTTTCTACTGGTAAACAACAAATAAAACATTCTCAAGCCCTTTCTCAAACCTCAATGTTTGTACAATATCCTGTTTGCCGGTCAACGCAGAATTAATGATAATGATATCGGGTTGATTGGCGATTGCTTTTTCCACCAGTTCTTTTTCGATTGATTCCGTTACCTCATATCCTTTGGTGGTGAGCACATCTGTCAATGTTTTAACCGCCCCGGCATCCTGATCTACTATCATTACTTTCTTTTTTGATTTCCCCTGCTCCAGCAAGCTGCCAATCTCATTAAACAGCAGGCCTGTGTCAATTGGTTTGGTAAGATACCTGTCTACGCCAATCCTGAATCCTCTTGCTTTATCCTGCACCACAGATAATACAATGATCGGTATATCCATTGTCAACGGATCATTTTTTAATACCGCGGCTACATCAAATCCATTCATCTCCGGCATCATAATGTCAAGAATGATCAGGTCGGGACGATTGGCCCGCACTTTTTCCAAAGCTTCTTTTCCATTGCGGGCTTCTTCAATCTGGTAGCCGGCATCTCCCAGTTCCTGGTGCAATAATGAACGGATAGAATCATCATCATCTACAATAAGAATATGCGATGCCATTCCGATTATATTCAATTGTGAATGGGCCACCTGTTCTTTTAATTGTTTCACCAGGTCATCCAGGTGCAATGGTCTTTCTGCAACAGTTGTTTTTTCAATAGGTAACGCAAAGGAGAACGTACTGCCTTTGCCTACTTCACTTTCCAGCCAGATTCTTCCGCCAAGGTGTTCTACTATTTCCTTACAAATAGGAAGACCCAGGCCGGTTCCTTTTGGTTTATCCGTCAACGTATCACCACCCACCTGTTTGAATTGTTCAAACACGGCACCAAAATCATCCGGGGCAATACCAATACCAGTATCGGTGATGCTGGCTATGATTTCATTTTTTACCACCTGTACACTGCAGGTAATAGAACCTTCATCGGTGAATTTTACAGAATTAGATATCAGGTTGATCATTACTTGTATCAGTTTGTCTTTATCACCCCTAATTTCAGGAAGATCGGTATCAATATTCCGGATCAGTGTCAATGCTTTTTGATCGAATAGAGAAGTAGTGGCAGCAATGGCTCTTTCGGCTACTTCAGACATGGAAACATTTTCCTGTGCAAATTCCATTTTACCCGCTTCAATTTTTGCCAGGTCCAATACATCATTAATAAGATGTGTCAACCTCGTACCTTCTGATATAACCACATGAAGATTTTCAGAAACCTGGTTCACGGCCTTTTCTATTTTTGCATCTGATTTATCAACCAGCGGAAAAATTCTTTCTTCCAGTCTTTTTTTAATGATCTTGGCAAAACCGAGTACAGATGTCAATGGTGTTCTCAGTTCATGACTTACCGTTGAAAGAAATGCACTCTTGGCTTCATTGGCTTTTTCGGCCAGCTTACTGGCAGTTTCTGCTTCCATTTTTGCCTGTTGTACATCTTCAAACAAGGTTGCATTTCTCAATGCAACGCCAACAGAAGAAGCAATAGTAGATAAAAGCCGCATATCATTTTCATTAAAACGGCTCTCCTGTTCGGTACTTTGCACACTTAATACACCAATATTTTCATCCCCAACAGGGATGGGTACCCCAAGATAGGAGGCTGATTCAAGTCCGATTAGCTGAACACCTAACTGCTTTCGCTGTTCCGCCAGGTCTTTATTGATAAGCAGTGGCTCGCCGGTTAATATGATCTTTGAGGTCAATCCTTCACCCAGTTTCAGCGGTGCCATATTATCTCCCCATTGATAAGGGAAATTGACAATTTTGGTTTTAGGATTTAATATTGCGAGATAAACAATATTGGCTTTAAATAAATTCTTCAACTGATCACCCACCATTTGTATCAGGTCATCCGCATCTAATTGTGATGCCAGCGCTTTGCTGATGCTGTTTACCGTACTTAATTCTGCCGCTCTTTGTTTTGATTCAGCGAGCAGCACCGTTGTTTCATCAAACAGGCGGGCATTTTCCAGAGCCACACTCATACTGTTGGTAAGAGTGGTCAATAGCCGCATGTCCGACTCTGTAAATGCGTTTTCCCGGTCAATATTCTGAAGGCTTACAGAGCCCCGTACTACATCACCTACAACCATAGGAACAAACATGGCAGATTTAGGCGGCTGGCCTTTACTTACTCCGGTTCCGCCAAACTTTCTTGCTGTTTCAACATAACTTTCATTAATGAGTAAAGGTTGCCTTGTGTTGATGAGTTGTTTATTGGCCCAGTTAAGTGGGCGGGGTTCACTGAAATATCGTTTTCCTTTTTCTATTACAAAACGCCAATTTTCATTGCCTGTATCATGATCAAAAGTCCTTATCAAAACAGTTTGTGTATCGAACAATTCACATATACGGTTACCCACCAGGTCATATATGGCCTGCATATCCATTTCCCGTACAAGGCCATCCTGTACACTGTTTATTACCGCCAGTTCAGCAGTTCGTTGCTCCGTTTCTTTTAATAAACGGTTGGTTTCATCAAATAATCTTGCATTTTCCAGCGCCACACTCATACTATTGGTAATGGTGGTCAGCAGCCGGAGGTCAGCATCTGTAAATGCATTTTCTTTATCTACATTTTGAAGGCTTACAGAGCCTTTTACCAGATCACCAACAATCATTGGAACAAAAACAGCAGATTTCGGTGGCTGCCCTTTTGTGACACCGGTTCCTCCATATTTTTTAGAAGTTTCTAAATAGTTCACGTTAATATGTATGGGCTTATGGTCTTTGATAAGGTGTTTACTTGCCCAGATAAATGGCCGTGAATCAATCGGAAACCGTTCACCTTTTTCAATAGCATAATGAAAATTTTCCATTCCGGTTTCATGGTTAAAAGTGCGGACAACCAATGTCTGTGTATCCGGAAACAATTCGCATAGTCGATCACCAACCAGATCATAAATACCCTGGATGTCCAATTCTTTGGCCAAACCTTCCTGTACACTATTAATAACAGCTAATTCAGCGGTGCGTTGTTCCGTTTCTTTCAGCAGGCGATTGGTTTCATCAAACAGCCTTGCATTTTCCAATGCTACACTCATGCTGCTGGATAATGTTTCCAACAATCGTATATCGGATTCAGAAAATGCATTTTCCTTGGAAATATTCTGGAGGCTGACATAACCCCTGATGACATTTCCTGAAAGCATCGGTACAAACAACAACGACTTGGGCATTTGAGTATCTCCAATAGCTGTTATTCCATATTCCTCCCTTGCCTTTTCTTCTGTATCAATATAAATGCTGTGTTTCTTATCAATTATTAATTGTCTCAGTTTATTAATTGGCCTGGATTCAATCTTTACTAATTCATCATTTTCAAAAACGTAATTGAAATGCTCCATTTTGGTATCAAGGTCCAGCGTAGCAATAATTACAGCCTGTGCATTAAAGAGTTTTTGTACCCGGTCACCTACCAGGTCATAAATCCCCTGCATATCCAGTTCTTTGGCCAGGCCTTCCTGTACACTATTAATAACTGCCAGTTCTGCAGTTCGTTGTTCAGTTTCTTTCAGCAGGCGGTTGGTTTCATCAAAGAGTCTTGCATTTTCCAATGCAACGCTCATACTATTGGACAAAGTGCTTAGCAGCCGGACATCAGAAAATGAAAAAGCATTTTCTTTATCTATGTTTCCCCGGCAAGGCTGGCGTTAGTTTTGTGCGCACGTTTTTGTCGACCGAAAACAAGCGGTTGTTTGTGGGGGCCACGCCGATG
>JANMFO010000398.1:0-6760 GCA_031374245.1 Chitinophagaceae bacterium
GTAACCAGCCATACGAAATGATGGTAAACGGCGTAAAAGTAATTGTGCAACCCGGCGGTAATGATATCGTAGTTATTCAAACAGCCATTAAAGGTGGTGTGCAAAATTATGATGCCGGTAAAGCCGGTATTGAAAATATGGCTATCAATGCACTGACAGAGTGTGGTAATGAAAAGGATGACAAGAATACTTTCAAGAATAAAGTGGATAAAGTAAGTGCCCAAATCAGTGGCTTCAGCGGTATGGATTATTCCAGCTTTACGATGAACTGTATTAAAAGTGATTTCGAAACAGTATGGCCACTCTATACAGAAGCTCTTAGCTCACCAAGATTTGATGGTAAAGAATTTGATCGTATAAAACAGGATATGATTAATGTTATCAGGGCCAACGAATCAAGCCCCGATAATGCAATTGATAAAATGTCGAAACAAAATGCCTTTGCCGGAAAAAAATATGCAATAGATCCGCAAGGCACTGTAGAAACAGTTGGCAAACTAACTGCTGCCGATACTAAAAAATACTGGCAATCTATACTTACCAAATCAAGAATGGTGATAGTGGTAGTGGGTGATTTGGATAAAGCCACTATTCAGAAAAAGGTAGGCGAGCTACTGGCTACAATACCAGCTGGCAAAGCATTTGTTGCTAAAAAAGAAATTTACACACCAGCGGCTACTACTTTCAAACCAATGGAAAGAGAAAATGCTACCAACTATGTACAAGGTATTACAGCCGGACCACAACCCGGAACCGCGGAATTCAATGCATTTGTTTTAGCTATGCGGATTTTTTCTACCCGCCATTTTTTAGACGTAAGAAGTAAACATGGCTTATCCTATGCACCCGGTGTATGGTTTAGCCCCGGAAATACTTCTTATGCCAACATTTCTGTTTCTACTACAGAACCGGATAAATACATTGCTGTTGCAAGACAGCTTATTGATAAAATAAAGAATGAAGGATTTACAGAAGAAGAATTGAAGAACATTAAAACACAATACTTAACCAGTGTTTACTCCCGGCAAGAAACAAACGATGCTCAGGCTGGCAGTTTTATTGCCAACGAGGTGGTGCATAATAACTGGAAAAGGGCCATCACTATAAAAGATGATATTAAGAAAGTGAACATGGAACAACTGAATAGTGTTTTCAAAAAGTATATTACAAATATTACATGGAGCTACCAGGGCGACCCGAAAAAAGTAAACCAGGTGTTGTACACACAAAAACAAACACCGGAAATACCAGTAGAGAAAAAAGCATTTTAATAGTAATAAAAGTCCCTCAGTTGAGGGGCTTTTATTTTAAGTTGCTTAACGCTGTTGTCACAGTCGGGAATTTAAAACTAAATCCTGTGAGCTCAATTTTATTACTGAGTACTGTTGCACTTTTTAATACTTCAATACTCATTTCTCCCAGCATTAATTTAAGAATGAAGGAAGGCACATGAACAGGAATGAAAAACTGTTTCCTGCTCTTGGCCAATTGTATTGTCAGTTCTTTATTGGAAACAGGTATTGGAGCAACAGCATTGTAAACTCCGTTCATAGTTGAGTTTTCAATAGCTGCAATGAACATTCTTACCAAATCATCAATATGAATCCAGCTGATGATTTGTTTTCCACTTCCTAAAATAGCAGCCACTCCAAATTGCAATGGTTTTTTGAATTCTGATAAAGCACCACCATCATTACTTAGTACAATACCGATTCTCAGTTTCACCAATCGTTTACCCAATTGTGTTACCGGCTCTATACTTTCTTCCCACAGTTTGCAGGTGTTACCAAGAAATGTCCCATCGGCAGGGTGATTTTCTTCGAATGGCTTTGGATTTGGGATTGACGGGTCTGCCCCATACCAGCCAATAGCTGATGCACTGGCAATAGCTTTCACCTTATTCGGAATCGTTTTCAAACTATCCACGATTAACTGGCTGCTTTTTATCCGGCTGTCAACTATCTCCTGTTTTCGTTTTTTTGTCCACCTTTTTTCGGCCACTCCTGCCCCGGCCAGGTGAATAATATAATCTGCTGCACTGATAGCTTCCTCATCAATAGTTTGCTTTTCTACATCCCATGCAGCATAAGAAAGATTAGCAACTGCAGATTTCTTTCCCGCTTGCCGGGAAAGGATAATAACGGTGTAACCTTTTCCCAGCAGGGCTTGTCCAAGTGCTTTGCCTACCAAACCGGTGCCGCCTGTTATGAGAATTGTTGCCATAATAGTTAATTGTATGAAGTTAATTTATAATTAACAACTAAAACGGCAGGTAGTTCAACCTGCAAAATCGTCCGCTTGTCCGGCTTTGTTTGCATAAGAAAAAGAAACCGCTATCTTCATCACATAATTAAACTATATATGAGTACTGTTCTTTCTATTAAAAATCTGGCAAAGTCGTATGGTTCTGTCAGAGCATTAAATGGTGTGTCGTTTGATGTGCCTCAGGGAAGTGTTTTTGGCATACTCGGACCAAATGGAAGTGGCAAAACCACTTTACTTGGTATTGTGATGGATGTGCTGCGGGCAAATGGTGGTGAGTTTCTATGGTTTGGCCAACCCGGCGGTTCGCCTGACCAACGGAAGAAGATTGGATCACTTCTGGAAACACCGAATTTTTATAGCTATCTCTCTGGCACCGATAATTTAAAAATTACACAGGCCATCAGTGGCAGGGGAACAAAAAAAGAAATTGATGAAGTATTAAAGAAAGTAAACCTCTACGATCGTCGCTGGAGTTCTTTCAAATCTTTCAGCCTGGGTATGAAACAAAGATTGGCAATTGCTGCAGCTTTATTAGGCAGCCCAAAAGTGCTGGTACTGGATGAACCAACTAATGGATTGGATCCTGAGGGTATTTCTGAAATAAGAAAATTGATTATTGAATTAAAGGAACAAGGTCATACCATCATCATGGCGAGCCACTTATTGGATGAGGTGGAAAAAGTATGCACTCATGCTGCAATATTAAAAACCGGCAACCTCATTACTACAGGAGATGTAGATGAAATAATGATGGATGAAGATGTTGTAGAGCTTAGTGCTGCCGATATCAATGCATTAACGTCTGTGTTAACTCATTTTGGTAAAAAAGTGACGATTGATGATAAAACAAATACGGTTCAGATTATTTTTCCGAAAGGCACAGCCAAAATGGATGAGATAAACCAGTTTTGTTTTAATAATGGAGTGGTGCTAACACAACTCGTATTAAGAAAGAAAAGACTGGAAGCAAGATTTTTTGAATTAACTAATAACTAAATACATTTCCCACAAAGGCACAAAGAACACTAAGTATATTTTTTTTGGTCTTTGTGGGAAACAAAATAAAAATGATATGACTAATCTGATACGTACAGAATGGCTGAAGATGAGAAAGTACAATGCCTTTTGGTGGATAATGGGCATTACAGCACTCACCTATCCCGGGATTAATTATATTTTTTACCTGGGATATGAAAATATTGTCAGCAAACCAACGCAAGCCAGCCAGTATGCAAAAATGGCTATTGGCAATCCGTTTACGTTTCCAACAGCTTGGCATACGGTAGCTTATTTTTCATCCTGGTTTGTTTTTATACCTGCCGTGGTTGTTATTATGTTTATCAGCAATGAATATACATTCCGTACGCACCGTCAAAATATTATTGATGGCTGGAGCCGTGCCCAGTTTGTTACCAGTAAGTTGATGGACGTACTGCTGGTGTCATTAATCATTACCGCTTTGTATACAGCTGTTTCATTAGTTACCGGTTTTGCCAATCAAACAAGATTAATAGAAAGCACCTGGGATCAGGCCTATTATATTGGTTTATTTGGTTTACAAACTTTTGCGCAGCTCTCTATTGCCTTCCTCATCGGCTTCCTTGTCAGAAAAGCATTTTTGGCATTAGGTATATTTCTTTTTTACTACATCATTTTAGAAAACCTGATAATCGGGCTGTTCAAATGGAAGAACAGCAATGCCGGTGATTATATGCCGCTTGAAATTTCTGATAAATTAATTCCTCCTCCCGGCTTTTTCCGGTTGGTCGATCCTGAGAGTTATCAAAAATCTTTAGATGCTATTCAACTGCATATTTTTCTTTCTATCGGCATTACCACCATCATCTGGGCTATTTGCTACCGGGTAAACAGTAAAAGAGATTTGAAGTAAATATCCCGGCTTTTTATATTACATATTGCTGAATGGGCATATTATTCCCCCGTTAGCAGTTTTATATCCCGCTAATCACCTTTTAATTGTTTGGTATCCCGTTTGCCTTTGTTACCTAAAATAACAACGGTATGAAACTCTTAGCATTCTTCTCAATTATAACAGCTTCCCTTCTTAGTACAGCAACAAGCCATGCACAAACTTGTATGCTTACCTGCCCTGCCAATATAGTGGTAAAGGCAGATAGCAGTAAAGAAGGTGCTATTGTCAATTATCCACCGGCTACTGTTGCTGGTGAGTGTGGTATCATCACCTATTCCCCGGTGTCTGGTTCATTTTTTCGTATCGGTACGCATAGCATCACGGCAACATCTGC
This sequence comes from Chitinophagaceae bacterium, assembly GCA_031374245.1. Classification (GTDB taxonomy): domain Bacteria; phylum Bacteroidota; class Bacteroidia; order Chitinophagales; family Chitinophagaceae; genus JJ008. Next base: position 4,533 of record JANMFO010000398.1, read on the forward strand.
CTTTGGACAAAAATGTTCTTTTACCATAACCGTTACCGACAATGAATCGCCGGTGTTATCGGTAGTAACACTTTCTTCTAAAAAAATATGGCCGCCGAGTGGTAAGCTGAAAAAAGTAGCAGTGTATTATACTGCAACTGATAATGCTGAAGAAGTAAACTCAGTGTTGACCGTTCGTAGTAATGACACCCAATCAACCACCCGTGATTGGGAAGTGGTGAATAATCATTTGCTCCGGTTGAAAGCATCCCGGTTACCAGACGGAGAAGCCAGGGTGTATACTATTACTGTTAGCTCATCAGATTTAGCAGGAAATACAACAAGAAGAACAACGAGTATTGTTGTTTCTAAAACAATGATGGTGCAGGATGTAGTGATGAAGTAACATTTGCTAATAAAATATTCTTTCAAGCCAAGGTTTCACTCCACGAACCTTGGCATATTGTTTTGATTCCTGAAAACTCAGCTAATCTTCCTAAATTTAGCAAAAGGTATCGGGTACAGTTTTCGGTTGATTATCAATAGAAAATTGTACCCGCTATTACGCCAATACAATAGTTGGCTGCTATTTTAAACGACCCCAATTATTTGAAAAGTAATGTTAAGAACCCACTACATATTCTTATTTATACTTCTGACGAGTAACCTAACCTTGCTTGGTCAGACAAAAATTAAAGAACTATTAGCTTGGGACTCAATGGTAGTAAACCTACATATTAAGCAAGTGACAGAAAATGGTTTTGGTAATATTCAAGACCAAGTTCCATATTGGACAACACAAGAAAATTTTGATTCAACGGGAAAAATAATTCAAAGAATTACTTTAAATCGGTTTTATTGGAAGTCGGTTGATAATTTCACCTATGATTATAAAAAAGGGACAGTTAATATACGAACGACATTTTACGATTTTAACACCCACAGGGCAAAACCCAAAAAAGACACAACAATTAAAACAACTTCTGAAAAATATTATTTAGACGGGCAACATGTAATTAAAAATAATAAGAAACAGCCCATGGAAACTCAAACAATTTATAAATACGACAGTATAAAAAGAGTTATTGAAAGTACGAGAATATTAAAATCTGGAATGACCAAGATTTATTATAGCTATAATCAAAATGGCAAACTTGCAGAAAAGAAACATTTTACAATTTTGCACCAACCCGATATCCCAAGACTTACAGCTATTGACAGTTTTGAATATAACAGTAATGGAAATTTAAGTAAAGAAATTAATTACTCTGATTTCCCTGATAATAATGGAATAGGAAAACATAGCCGTGAAACAGAAATCACTTACTTATATAACGAGTTAAAACTCAAAATCGAGAAAACAATAACAAATCGTTACTTGTCCTTGAAAGACAGTAAACCTTCAATCACCCGTTATTTGTATGAGTATTTATATTATCAATAGCGTTGAAAATATCGTTTATAATAATGTAATAATTAAGAAGCATTATGAGTAATATACCGCCATACATAAAAATGTTTCCAGCTTCAAAAGATGTTTTTGCAGACAGGCTTGAAGAACATTCAAAATCTTTATTCCCTATTTTTTCAGTGGACTTAAATCATATCAATCCTACATGGACTGGACAAATTCATATGATGCAATTTAATGAAGACCCATATAATGAGGAAACGGTAAATACTTTTAACGACTACTGCAAAGATTGTATGATTGGATTTGACCTAATAAATAATAAGTACTCTTTCAAGGCTGACTTTGCCTATTTTAACTTGACAAATAGTTGGGAGCAATGGTTTGAAAAAACAAAATTGTCATTCAATAATACAAAACAAAAATTCATTGATACAGGTGTTTTGACAACCCCTAATGATAACTTAGCAGACATCTACGAACAGATTGGTGGTGAACCGAACTGGGTACAATCCGATGAAACACCAACTGACCCTGATGGAATCCCAATGACATTTATTGCACAGGCTTATACAGGAAACTATACTGATGATAGCTGTGCCAAGCATATTTATTTATTCTATAGTGACAAACATAAACTTGCGGTACTTTTATATCAGACAACATGAGAAAAAACAGCAGCTAAAATTGGTATTGCCAATAGTGGGGCTGGACATTGGAGCAATCAACAGCGGTAATTTGACTCGTCCTGAAAAAAGTTGACACTTGTGGTTAATAATCCTGCTATTGGTTTACAAATGTAGTAATCCTGTGCAGGGTTTACAAAGTGTGTGGCGAA
>JANMFO010000402.1:0-18119 GCA_031374245.1 Chitinophagaceae bacterium
ACCTTACATTCAAAAGGTGTAAAAGCTATGGAAACAATCAACCAGGAGTTTAATGCTGAATACTACCAGCGGGGGTGAAAAGGAAAAGATTAAAAAAGTAATTGATGAATTAACGCCGGGTGGAAGTACACCGGGTGAGTCGGGTATAAAACTTGCCTACAGCGTTGCAAAAAATCATTTTATTAAAGAGGGAAATAACCGGGTGATACTGGCCACCGATGGCGATTTTAACGTTGGTGTTAAAACAGAAGATGAACTGGATGCGATGATTTCGTTACAGCGGGAATCTGGTATCTATCTTACCTGTCTTGGGGTTGGGATGGGGAATTATAAGGATTCAAAAATTCAGACACTGGCTAAAAAAGGTAATGGCAACTTTGCCTATCTCGATAATTTTAAAGAAGCAGAAAAAGTATTGCTGAAAGAGTTTACACAAACGTTGTATGCTGTGGCAGATGATGTGTATATGAATGTGGAGTTTAATGCGGGCTATGTAAAAGAATACCGTCTCGTAGGGTTTGATAATAAAGTGGGGGCATTAAAAGATTCTACTTCAGTGCTGGAAGGCGGCGAGATTGGGTCGGGTCATTCAATGATGGCTTTATTTGAAATAGTGCCAACAGATGTCAATAAGTTTGCAATAAAGGATAATCAGCTGAGCGGAAAATTAGCTGAAATACATCTGCAGTATAACCTGCCCAATGATAAACAGGAGTACAGCTATACCAGCCCCTGCCAGTTTGATTATACTCCTTTTGATGAATTGGAAAAATGTTATCGCTTTTCTACAGCCGTAGCCATGTTTGGTTCTATTCTCCGTTCTTCTGCTTTTACAAAAAATACAACCTGGAATGACCTGCTGCTGTTGGCCGAAACTTCTTCTGGCAACGATAACCTGTTACAAAAAGAATTTGTTGCACTCGTTCATCAGGCAAAAACGTTATACACAAAAAATAAGAAGAAGAAAGGAGATAGATTGGAGAGATAATCATTAAGAAAACATCTCTTTTATCTTATCAAAGAAACCTTTCTCATTTTTATCAGGGTGCGGTTTAAAGTTTGGAGAGCTACTTAATTTTTCCAGCATTGCTTTCTCTTCAGCACTTACATGTTGCGGCGTCCATACGTTTACATGTATCAGCTGGTCACCTTTTTCATAGGAGTTAACAGCAGGAAAGCCTTTTCCTTTTAACCGGAATACTTTTCCGCTTTGTGTGCCGGCAGGTATTTTAATTTTTGCTCTTCCGTCAATGGTAGGAACTTCTATCTGTGTACCAAATACGGCATCAGTAAAAGAAAGATGCAATTCAAATGCTACATTCAAACCCTCACGGTGTAATTCTTTGTGTGGTTCTTCTTCAATTAAAATAATAAGATCACCTGATGAGCCACCTCTTTCTCCCGCATTTCCTCTTCCATTAATATTCAGTTGCATACCTTCCTGCACACCGGCAGGTATATCAATACTCACGGTTTCTTCGCCATATATTCTTCCTTCGCCTTTACAATTTCCGCATTTGGCTGTTACCGTTGTGCCTTCACCATTACAAGTGGGGCAGGTAGTAACAGTTTGCATCTGACCAAGAAAAGTATTTTGTACCCGGCGTACCTGGCCACTACCACCACAAGTGCCACAGGTTTGCACACTGCCTTTATCTTTTGCACCGCTGCCACTACAGTTAGTGCAGACAACATGTTTCTTTACTTTAATATTCTTAGTAACACCTTTTGCAATTTCTTCATAGGTCAGTTTTAATTTCACCCTAAGGTTACTTCCTCTTACACCACGGCTGCGCTGTTGACCTCGGCCGCCTCTTTGTCCGCCGCCAAAAAAATTTCCGAATAAATCATCACCAAAGACATCACCGAACTGGCTGAAAATATCATCCATGTTCATACCGGCACCACCACCATGCCCGCCACCGCCATTGCCACTTACTCCGGCATGTCCATAACGATCGTATTGAGCTTTCTTGTCCGCATCGCTTAGTATTTCATATGCTTCAGCGGCTTCTTTAAATTTTTCTTCAGCAGCTTTATCACCGGGATTACGGTCGGGGTGATATTGCATAGCTACCTTTCTATAGGCCTTTTTAATCTCATCCGTCGAAGCACTTTTTGCTACACCCAATATTTCGTAATAATCTCTTTTTGACATTGTTCGCTTTTATTTTCCAACTACAACTTTTGCATGACGGATGATCTTATCATTAAGGTAATACCCCTTTGTTACTTCATCTACTATTTTTCCTTTTGCATCTTCTGAAGTAACAGGTATTTCCGTAATAGCTTCGTGCAGGTCAGCATTAAACTCCTGGTTGATTGTTTCCATAGCTTTTACACCTTTTGAATGTAAGGTGCTGCGAAGCTTATTGAAAACCAGCATTACGCCTTCTTTTATAGCTACTGCATCATCGCTGGTTTCTAATTGTTTTTGGGCTCTGTCGCAATCATCCAACACATTCAGCAGATCGGTTATTATTTCTTTACCGGCAGTCTGCATAAGCTCTATCCTTTCTTTGGCATTCCGGCGTTTGAAATTTTCAAACTCTGCCACTTTCCGGATGTATTTATCTTTTTCTTCTGCCAGCTCTGTTTTCAGCTTTTCTAGTTCAGATTCTTCTGCCACAGGCTCATTCAGATGGGTAGTCCCATTTTGACTTTCATCGGTATTAATATCGAAACCGGCATTGTTTGCCTGTTCGTTCATGTCTTTTTGTGCCATTTTTTACAAATTGAGTGCAAAGGTAAGGGTGTCAATTATATTGCCAACAGCGGATTTGAGACAGAAAGGCGGGAAAGCTTTAAGTCCGAAAGACGGAAAGACCGTAAGACAGAAAGACCTTTCATTTTGAGTGGATTGTCTTATAGGCTTTCTGACCCGACTTTCGGACTTTGCTGTTTATCTTCGCCGCCTTATGACCAAAGTTTACCTGAACCGGAAAATCTCCTTTCGTATAGCTAATGGGCACCCCTGGATTTTTAATAACGAGGTGAATAGGGTAGAAGGTGAGGTGACGGCTGGAGAAACCATTGAAGTGTTTAGCCATGATAACAAATTTGTGGGTAAGGGCTATATTAATCCGCAATCACAAATACTGGTGCGGCTGCTTACCCGTAATAAATCAGAAGAAATAAATGAGCAGTTTTTCCTGAACAGGATAAGCCAGTGTTGGGAGTACAGAAAGAAGACTGGTTATACAGAAAATTGCCGCCTCGTTTTTGGCGAAGCAGATTCATTACCACAATTGATTATTGATAAATTCAATGATTATTTCGTTATTCAAACACTGGCATTGGGTATTGATGTATGGAAACCGGCTATTGTAAAAGCATTGAATACTATTTTTCAGCCAAAAGGAATTTATGAACGCAATGATGTTCCGGTTAGGGAATTGGAAGGGTTGCCACAACATAAAGGATTTTTGTCTGCACCATTTGATACAAAAATTATTATCAATGAAAATGGGTTGAAATTTTATGTGGATGTAGAAAATGGACAAAAGACCGGATATTTTTTAGATCAGCAGGATAATCGAAGGGCCATTCAGCATATTGTAAAAGGAGCTGATGTGCTGGGAGCGTTTACTTATACGGGGACTTTTGAAATTCATGCAGCACATTACGGTGCTAAATCAGTATTAGGTCTTGATATTTCAGCCAATGCTGTGCAGCAAGCCAATGATAATGCAGCATTGAATGGAGTGCAGGACAGGTGTAAATTTGAAGTAGCCAACGCTTTTGATGTACTGAAACAATGGGGAAAAGAAGGACGGCAATATGATGTGGTAATGCTTGACCCACCTGCATTTACCAAAAGCAGGGAAACGATTCAAAAAGCAATAACCGGATATAAAGAAATTAATCTGCGGGGAATGAAATTGGTAAGACCCGGGGGCTTCTTGGTTACTTCGTCTTGTACCAACCTGGTGAACCCGGAATTATTTTTACAAACAATTGATATGGCTGCAAAAGATGCCAGAAGAAAAATAAGACAAGTATGTTTTCAAACACAGTCGGCTGACCATCCTATTATCTGGAACCTGGAGAATACGCAATACCTTAAATTCCTTATTGTAGAGATACAATAAGAAGGAAACTTTGAGCAACAATAAATAATTAATGGGAAACCTGAAACTTACCAGATTCAATAATCTTTCCACTTCTGTCAACGAGGTGATAGATGTAAAGACCACGGTTAAATTCTTTCAAATCGACGGTAGCTTTTCCTTTCAGATTTTGTGTTTCAAACATTTTCTTTCCAATCAAACTATACACTTGGATGGAAAGTCCTTTATCAGCATCTTTTTGTAAATCAAAAGTGATGAAAGACGTAGCCGGATTTGGATACATCTTAACGAGCCTTTCTGTAGCATCACTACCGGGATTATTTCCGGAAGATTGACCCTGAGATTGGATTGCTATCAGAAGGACAAAGGATAATATGGATAAAAAGCGCTTCAACGAAACAAATTTACTTTTATTATTCGAAAAGTAGGCCGAATTTTTTAATTGCACAACGTAAAACTACGATTCTACAAAAAAGCCTCTAAATCATAGAATTAGAGGCTTAAGAAATTTAGTTTTTAACGAAAGCTTATGCCAGACCAGCCAGTGTTTTCTGAACAGCTTCAAAGTCGGGCAGCTGGCCGGCATTTTCCAGCACTTCAGCATACCTTACTATCCCATCTTTATCAATCACAAAGGCAGAACGTTTTGAAACGCCTTTCATATTATATCCGAACATTTCATAAATGGAACCATAAGCCCTCGATGCTTCTTTATTAAAGTCGCTGAGCAATGTAAAATTCAACTTTTGGTCTTCTTTAAATTTTGCCAGTGTTTGCAATGCGTCTACTGATATGCCGAAAACTTTTGCATTTACATTATTGTACCAATCAATATTGTCACGAACAGAACATAATTCAGCAGTACAAACGCTGGTGAAGGCTAAAGGGAAAAATAACAAGACTACATTATTGCCTTTTTGTTCAGATAAGATTACTTGTTTTTTTTCACTGTCAAATAAAGTAAAGTCCGGAGCGGGTTGACCAATTTCTATACTCATATTAATTTTTTGATTAGAAATAATTAATAACTTAAATTCATATTACCTCCAAGTAACAAACGACTTATACAAAGGTTGTGAATTTCACTTTTTTTAACCAAAACATATCTAATTATGAAAAAGTATTTTGCAGAACTAATGGGCACCATGTGTCTTGTATTGTTTGGATGCGGGGCTGCTGCTATTTCCGGCGGAGATGTAGCGGGAGCATCGGGCCTTGGTTTATTAGGCATTTCATTTGCCTTTGGATTAGCAGTCGTTGCAATGGCCTACACAATTGGGGGCATATCCGGCTGCCATATTAATCCGGCAATAACAGTTGCTATGCTGGTAGCAGGAAAAATAAAATCGAAAGATGCAGTCGGTTATATTATTGCCCAAATGATTGGTGCTGTAGCTGGTGCTGGTATCTTATATGTAATAGCATCGGGGCAAAGTAATTTTAAAATGGGTGAATGGGCATTAGGTTCTAATGGTTGGGGAGAGGGGTATTTAGGTGCTTATTCTGTAACAGCTGCTTTCATAACTGAAGCTGTATTTACGTTTATATTTTTATATGTAATCCTAAATGTTACTTCCAAACATGGTAATAGCCAGATGGCGGGATTAGCAATCGGCATTACTTTGGTGTTGATACACCTGGTAGCTATTCCGATTACAGGAACTTCTGTAAACCCGGCCCGTAGTTTTGGCCCTGCGATATTTGCCCAAGGGAAAGCGTTATCTCAATTATGGTTATTTTTTGCAGCTCCGGTTGCCGGAGCTGTTGCAGCAGCATTAGTTTGGAAAATAACAGGGGAAGATAAATAGCTGATTATTTTTTGTTGGAATATTTCAGAAAGGTGTCCCATTCCGGGGCATCTTTTTTTATGACTGAAATTATATTGGTACAACCATCGAAGATTTATTTTTTATAACTTTTTCAGGTAATGAAGTAATAATTTCTTTTTTTAAAATCTCTATCAGGTTCTTTTTTACATGGTCCCGGTGAGTAATAATGCTTACTTCTCTCATAGGTATGGGTTGCCTGAATTTTCTTAGCAGGCTTTTTTGTTTGGCTGTCATTTCAAAAGTGGCCAGTTCGGGCAAGATGGTTATCCCGTCATTTAATTCTACCAACCGCCGTAGCGTTTCCAGGCTGCCTGCCTCATATTCAAAATGGCTGCCTTCTACGCTGGCCCTTCGCAACTGACAAAGGTTGGCAATCTGTGTTCTGAAACAATGCCCTTCTTCCAACAGCCAAAGTTTGTTGGGGTCAATATCCTGTGGCAAAACGTATGTTTTTTTAAAAGCTGCATTTTTCGAAGAGATGTAAGCAAGCATTTCTTCATAAAACAAAACCTGTTCTTTTATTCCGGCTTCATTAAGTGGGGTAACCAGTATCCCGGTATCAATTTTCCCTTCCCGGAGCCGGTTAATAATTACATCCGTCGTCATTTCGTTTATAATCAGTTTTACATTAGGATATTTTTTTGTGAAAGATGGGATGAATAAGGGTAGTAAGTAGGGCGCCAATGTGGGTATGATACCGACTTTTAACTCACCTGCCAATACTCCTTTATGCAGGTGCAAAAAATCGAGCAGATTATTTCTTTCAGAAAGAATTTTTCGGGCATGTAAAATCAGCTCAGTACCAGCATGGGTGGCAACGACAGGTTGTTTACTCCGGTCAAAAATTTTTATGCTCAATTCCTGTTCTAGTTTCAGCAATTGCATACTTAGTGTGGGCTGTGTTACAAAGCATGCTGCTGCAGCTTTTGCAAAATGGCGGTGTGTGTCCACAGCCACCAGATATTCCAATTGTACAAAAGTAATGATATAGTATTTGTCTATGAGATTATAAATTTAATCAATTAGGTTGATGTAAATAAATGACGGAAATTTGACAATCTTTAATCATTAATAATGTTTTTTATATGAGTGAAATTGAAAAAAAACCAGATACGCCAGTATTAGATGTAAACACTGAAAATGGTAATGGAGCCAAGTGCCCATTTAATCATGGTGATGCAAAAAAGCCAGTTGCGGGAAATGGTACTGGTAACCGTGACTGGTGGCCCAATCAATTAAAATTAAATATCCTCCGTCAGCACTCTTCATTGTCTAATCCAATGGGAGAGAATTTCAACTACACCGAAGAGTTCAAGACACTCGATTTGCCTGCTGTAAAAAAAGACCTTTTTGAGTTAATGACAACATCACAGAACTGGTGGCCGGCAGACTATGGTAGTTATGCTGGATTATTTATCCGGATGGCCTGGCATAGTGCCGGTACTTATCGCATAGCCGACGGACGTGGTGGAGCTGGCTTCGGTACGCAGCGTTTTGCACCATTGAATAGCTGGCCTGATAATACTAACCTTGACAAGGCCCGTTTACTGCTTTGGCCAATCAAACAGAAGTACGGTAAGAAAATTTCGTGGGCTGATTTAATGATACTAGCTGGTAACTGTGCTTTAGAATCTGCAGGTTTTAAAACCTTCGGCTTCGCTGGTGGCCGTGAAGATGTTTGGGAACCGGCCGAAGATATCTATTGGGGTGCTGAAAAAGAGTGGTTGGGTGACAAACGCTATACTGGTGACCGTGAATTGGAAAACCCTTTGGCTGCAGTTCAAATGGGTTTAATTTATGTAAATCCGGAAGGGCCTAACGGGAATCCTGATCCATTATTAGCAGCCCGTGATATCCGGGAAACATTTGCCCGTATGGCGATGAATGATGAAGAAACTGTTGCCTTAATTGCAGGTGGACACACATTAGGTAAAACACACGGTGCTGCAGATCCAGGTAAATATGTTGGTAAAGAACCGGCAGCTGCAGGTATTGAAGAGCAAAGTCTTGGTTGGAAAAATACTTACGGTACTGGCAATGCAGGTGATACTATTACCAGCGGATTAGAAGGAGCATGGACTACCACCCCAACAAAGTGGAGCAACAACTATTTCGAAAATTTATTCGGTTACGATTGGGAATTAACAAAAAGTCCGGCTGGTGCACATCAGTGGAAACCGAAAGGCGATGCAGGTGCTGGTTTAGTACCAGATGCACATGATGCATCAAAAAAGCATCAACCTTTTATGTTGACAACTGATCTTTCTTTAAGAATAGATCCAGTGTACGAAAAAATCTCCAGACGCTTTTTTGAAAACCCAACTGAATTTAATGATGCCTTTGCACGAGCATGGTTCAAGTTGACGCACCGTGATATGGGACCAATTGCCCGGTATCTCGGGCCAGAAGTTCCTGTAGAAACATTGATCTGGCAAGACCCTATTCCAACAGTTACACATCAATTAATTGACTCTACTGATATCGCTTCATTGAAGAGTAAAATACTTTATTCAGGATTATCTATATCACAATTAGTATCTACTGCCTGGGCATCAGCATCCACGTTCCGTGGATCTGATAAACGTGGTGGTGCTAACGGTGCCCGCATTCGCCTTGCACCACAAAAGGATTGGAAAGTTAATAATCCGGCTCAACTGTCTAAAGTATTAGCGGCGTTGGAAGGAATTCAAACAGAATTTAAAACTGGTGGTAAGCAAGTTTCCATTGCCGACTTAATTGTATTAGGTGGAGTTGCAGCAATTGAACAAGCAGCAAAGAATGCTGGTCATGAAGTGAAAGTTCCTTTTACCGCTGGAAGATCAGATGCATCACAAGAACAAACTGATGTAGAATCATTCGCAGTATTGGAACCTCAGGCTGATGGTTTCCGCAATTATGCTAAAACTAAATACACGGTGTCTGCAGAAGAGTTGTTAATTGACAAAGCACAACTATTGAACTTAACTGCACCAGAGATGACGGCGTTGGTAGGTGGAATGAGGGTATTGAATACCAATTTTGATCAATCTCAAAACGGTGTTTTCACCAAGCGTCCGGAAGTGCTAAGCAATGATTTTTTTGTAAACCTGCTTGACTTAACTACAAGTTGGAAAGCTGTTTCAGAAGCTGGTGATGCGTTTATAGGAACTGATCGTTCTACTGGTAACATCAAATGGATTGGAACCCGTGTAGATCTCATCTTCGGTTCTAACTCAGAGTTAAGGGCCATTGCTGAAGTGTATGGATGTGCAGATGGGCAACAAAAATTTGTAAAAGACTTTGTAGCAGCGTGGAATAAGGTAATGAACCTTGACCGCTTCGACCTTGCCTGATTTCAGCGCCGTGTTATATAGTTTTAAAAGGACGGCCAGAAAATATTGAAATGAAAAATCGATAAGATTGTCTTGAAGGGAAACTTTTGAGACAATCTTTTTTTTAGAATCTGGGACAAAGCTGGACTCCTTCGTTTCGTTTCAGAAAGCCAATGTAGGAAATAGAAAGTTCAATTCCGCCACGACCATAGCTGGATGGCTTTAGCTTGGAAATGTTTGCATCATAACTAACAGCGACAGAAAAAGGATTATAATCTAATTTTATTACCGGAATCAATGCATCGTTCCAACGTAGAAATGTTCCTGCATGAATAGTGTATGCAGGGTTATCCGGGTCGCCACCAATTTTTAAACCACACATCATTCCTGCTACTGTTTCAGCAAAACCACCCTGCATAGTTCTGTCAGCTTGTATAGTTAAGTAAGCATTGTCAGACACGCCTAATTTCAATCCACCAGAAAAAACCCATTTAGGACGCAGTTCAATAGTACTGTTACGGTAAAAAGATTGATTAGGCCTGTTAAAATGATGATAAGCAGCACCAATAAAAAAAGTATTAGCAGGATTGTCTTTCAGGTTTGAATTGTAACTCATGCCAACACTTCCATCAAGATAATTATATTGAACATTCGCCAGGTTCTCACCTAAACCGCCATTATCATACTGACTGTTGGTTGTCATTTTTGAAAGATCAAAGCGACGCTGTACCCAACCACCCATAAAGCCTAGTGACAAATAACTGTTCTTTTCGGTACTGAGTGATTTGTGATAGTTTAAAACGGGCAAAACTTGTGTGGTCACCCACCCGATAGTACCAGCTTTATCATTTAGTATTTGTAACCCTGTAGTAAAAAAATCATCGCCTTTCCCAATCGGAATTTTGTACTCTGCATTTAATGAACCTGTTTTATAGGCATTGGTTACACTGTTCCATTGGTCACGGTACACAGCTTGTACCCGTATGTCGCCATTGAATATTCCGGCAAGTGATGGGTTTCTCCAAAGCGGTGCTTCAAAAAATTGAGAGAAGTGAATATCCTGTGATGATACTGACAACCATGAGCAATGGATTGTCAGTAAAATAAGGGTACGTTTTATAGTTGACTTCAATTTCATTTTATAATATCAATGCGATGTTTCCATTTAGTTTAATGATTTCCCCATTCTGACAAAATACTTCTGCCTGGAAAACATATACATCTGCCTGAGGTTTTTTCCCTTTATATGTACCGTCCCAACCTGCATTTGCATCATTAATCGGGAAGTCTCTTTTTTCAAAAACCACTTCGCCCCAGCGATTGAAGATGCGTAATACTTTTACCCTGTCAAGACCTACGCCTCTTGGATAAAATTTATCATTGCTTCCATCTCCATTCGGAGAGAAAGTATTTGGAATGAAAAGATTTGAATTTTGACATAATACCTGTACGAGTATGGACCCAAAATTTGTACATCCATTTACATCTGTAAATGCTACCTGGTAAAATGTATTGAAGTTTGGCCCGGCACTTGGGTTAGAACAATTCGTACAACTTAAGCCTGTTGCCGGAGACCATAACCAGGTATTTACATTAGGAGTATATGTTGCCGGAATAGTTACCGGAAAACCTGCTTGAATGGTAATATTATTCGGCATTGTAACCGTAGGCAATGGATTTACCAAAAGACTTTGTGTGGTGGTGTCTATACATCCGGTGCTGTTTGTAGCAAAAGCTGTAACTGTAAAATTACCAGCCTGCGAATAGGTTTGTGCAACCGGGTTTTGTTGTGTTGAAGTATTTCCATTAGGGAAATTCCACGACCAGGTGACGACAGATGTATCCGGGATTAAAAAAATACCCGAATGTAATAGCGATGAATTGATACAAAGAATTGAGTCCCCACTAATATCAATCAAAGGTCTTTGTACTACTTTAATAATAGATGGTTTGATAAGAGTATCAAGGCAGCCTAATTGTGTTTGTACAATTAACCGGACTGTGTAAATACCGGGTGTAGTATATAAATGACTTGGATTTGGAAGTAACGAAGTGCCACCATCACCAAAATTCCAATTATAAGTACTGACAGGATCATTAAAAGTAGTAGAATCAGTAAAATTTACCATTCCGAAATCACAAAACAGACTATCGTCATTTCCAAAATTGGCTTCAGCACCCGTTACATAAACTGTGTCAATTCCTTGCAGAGGAATAAGACAACCCGTTGGGTCTTCCATGATAACTTTTGGTAAAAAATTACCATAGGAAGCATAGATATGGTTAATAGATGGCGTAGCAGTTGTTTGTGTAAATCCATCACCAAAATCCCAGTAATAAGAGATCATTGGACCTGGTGTAAGTATATTAAGATTTACATCCAAAGGTTTGCACCCGCCAATAGGTAAGTAGTTGACAATTGAACCTGCAGTATCATATACTGTAATGGTATGAAAAGCAGAGTCGAGACAACCACCGGGACTTGTTGTCAATAATTTGACAATGTATATTCCGGGATTTGAATAAAAATGTATTGGATTGTTTAATGTGGAGTTTCCTTCACCGGGCCCGAAATCCCATGTTACCGATGAATAATAAGTTGAAGTGTTGGTAAACTGTACTTCAAGTGGTGTACAGGAACTTACCGAATCGCTTACAGTAAAGCTTGCGTTTGGTTCATCTACACGGATGTAAGCAGTTTTAGTAATTGAGTCAAGACAGCCGAAAGCATCCTGTATAACCAGTTTAACATCATAGAAACCTGTTGCGGCATAATTATAAGTGGGAGAGGTAAGTAATGATGTTCCTCCGTCACCAAAATACCAGGTGCTGGTAACGCCTGCCGGGGTTGATGTATTAGTGAACGTAACAGTAGCTAACGGACAGGTAAGTGTATCCGCAGAAACAAAATTTGGTACTGGGTCAGTAGCATTAATAAGATTGCTGACTGTAATACTGTCTTTACATCCGGCAGCATCCGTTATTACCAGTTTTACTGAAAATATACCTGCGGTATTATAAGTATGCTGGAAAGGCGGAACGACAAAATTCTGAATACTACCATCTCCAAAATTCCATTGCCAGTTTGTAATAGCATTGATGCCATCCGGGGTTGAAATATCATTGAAAGTAGTAATCAGGTTGCCGGCACATCCACCTGTATTGGTAGCTGTAAAACCAGCAATTGGCCCATTGATGCGGATATAGTTCGGTTTTATAATTGTATCAGTACATCCGTTCAGATCGGTAGTGATAAGCCTTATAGTATAGTTGCCGCTATTATTGTAAGTATGACTTGTAGTGGGAACAACTGTATTTACAAAAGTTGCATCACCAAAATCCCAATTGTAGTTGACAATATTTGCAAAATTCAAATTGATTGCATTGAAAGTTATATTGGCAATTTTACAAGCTATTGTTTGGTTGGTAGTAAGATCAGGTACTTCATCTATTACACGAACAGTTTGGTAAGCAGTATCAGAGCAGGTTCCATTATTAACAATCAGCCTTACTGTATAAACTCCTAAAGCCGGGTAATTATGAGGTGCTGGGTTTTGAACAATTGAAACAGGTGATCCATCTCCAAAATCCCATTCCCAAGTAAGAGGTAAAGTAAAGGGGTTTACAATGGATTGATTATTAAATCCAAATTGAACCCTGTTACCACAACTAACAATAGTGGTAGTAAACCGGGCAATAGGAGGTGATATATGCAGGAAGTTGATTTTTGTTACTGTATCCGGACATCCGTTATTGGTGGCAATTAATCTTACCGTAAAATATCCTGTATCATTATAACTATGGAAAGGGTTTTTTATAATCGAAGTTCCGCCGTCACCAAAATTCCATGCCCATTCATCTACTGTTCCCGGAGTTGATAAATCTGTAAACGGTACTAATTCAGTAGCACAGAATTCGGTCGGCCCTGTAAAATTTGCAATAGGTTTAGAGCCGGTTCTTACTGCAGCTGGAATAATAAGCGTATCACGGCAACCCGTAATTGTAGTAATAATTAATCGAACAGTATATGTTCCTTGTAAAGGATAAGTGTGACTTGGATTTGGAGCAAACATAGCAGGACTGCCATCTCCAAAATCCCATTCATAAGATGCTATTGGATCAAATGAGGTAATAACAGGAACCGGCGAAATGGTGAAAGGTATACAACCCCGGTCCGGTAAATTGGGTATTGTAATGATGGTACGTTGCACATTAATAAAAGCAAGCTTTACAATAGTATCAGTACAGCCTGATGCATTTGTAATAATTAACCGAACATCAAAGTTGCCATAGGTTGTATATGTATGACTTGGGTTTTGTAAAAGGGAAGCGGGACTGCTATCTCCAAAATCCCATTCCCACCCGACAGCACCGCCTGTGGATATATCCTGGAAATTTACAGTTAATGGTGGTTCGCATCTTGAAGTAACAGGTGCTGTAAAATCAGCTACAGGATCCGGAACAACTGTTATAGTTCGTGAAGTAGAATCAATACATCCACCATAGTTATTGTACATCCACACAGTATAAGTACCCGTTGTTGTATAAGCATGAAATGTAGACAACCCGGTTAACACAGGACTTCCGTCGCCAAAATTCCAGGATGAGTTGTTGATAGGTAACGGCGATGAAGTATTGGTGAAAATCGCCACTTTATTAATACACACAGTTGGTGGTCCGGTAAATGACGGGTTAAATCCGCCAACTATAATTGGGATACTCCTGGCAGTGTCCTCACACCCCGCAGTACTTGTAGTAATTAATGTTACTATAAAGCTGCCGGCAGTGTTGTAAACATGTACCGGATTTAATGCTGTCGACAGGGGCGAACCATCGCCAAAATCCCATGAATAACTTAGTACAGGCGGCCCGGTAGAATTATTGGTAAATGAAATAGAAGCTGGGGGGGTGCAGACAGTCGGCTGTGGATTTGTAAAACTGGCATCTACCCCAGCAGTTACTGCTATATAGTTTGGCCTGCTGAGTGTTTTTACACAACCTTTATCGTTCGTTACTTTTAATGTTACATTAAACAAACCTGCCGTTGTATAAGTTGCCAATGGGTTTTGTAAAGTGGAGGTAGTGCCATTTCCAAAATCCCATTCCCATGTTACATTATTATTCCCTACACCCGGGCTGGAAAGATCCGAAAACTGAACTTTTAATGGAAAACAGCCGGAGGTAACATTTGCAGAAAAATTTACTGTTGGGTTGTCATAAACAGTTACATAATTTGTACGGGTTAATGTGTTAGAGCCGCTTGCATTAGTTGTAGTAAGTATAACTGTATAAGTGCCGGGTGTAAAATAGGTGGCAGTAGGGTTTTGTATCGTGGACGTATTGCCATTCCCAAAACTCCAGTTCCAGCTAGAAGGGCTACCGGATGAAAGATCCTGAAAAGTGACAATAAGGGGAGAACAGCCTGATAATGGTGCCCCTGTAAAATTGGAAACCGGGGCCTGACCATACGCACCGGCATACCCGGATATGGTAAATGCGAGTAAAGCAATCAGTTTCGTAAGGAAAATGTACAGTTTTGTCCTCAATAGTACTGGTTTTAATATTCTTCTGTTAGAACGTTACCATCACGCAAAAATTATTCCTAATGCACTAATTTTCAATACTAATTACCCTTTTTTGAGAGTTTACACTAATTGATGGCAATGATGAGACTGGCTATCTTGATTTTAAGACACCGGTATAAGCATTATGTTTAAGGGACAGGGAACGTATCTCAATCAAAAATAAAGAACAAAAGGGGAATAATTTTATTGTTTATCCAGCCGCATGGTCTTTGTTTCACTACCATTGGTTTGCGTGGCCACTACAAATGTCCAGCTGTTGTTAGTAATATTCCAGGTGCCATTTATAAGGGTCAACGGATAGTTGGCTGAAGGGAAATTGGCCCAGGTTGTCATTGAACTTGCATTACCATCCCAGTTGCCTGTTTTTTCAGTTATTCCATTCTTAATTGCATCAACAGTTTTATTGCTGTAATACTTGAATTTATAAGTAGAAAAATCAGCTGTAATATTAGTACTGTTCTGGGTAAAACTGGTAATGACCCATTGTCCGTCTGTAATTGCCTGTACAACAAGATCTTGTTGTACATTCTCAATTGTTTTTTTGCACCCAGCCAGAGAAATAAGGAGAACCATAAGTGGGATAAGCTTTTTCATAGTTTTACAGCAACACAAAATAGAATTATTTACCAGCTTGTCCAATAGATAAATTACGGGATTGTTAAAATGTCAGATTCCTTTGAACGGTAACGCTTTGCCTTTGTAGTTTAGTGTTAAGCCGTTAATTTCATTGTCCAGAACTTTAATCCCCGTCATGACAAGAAAATTCAATGTTTTGTTTTTCCTTTTACTGATTTGTTCATCAGTAAATGCTCAAAAGCCTGAAGAAAAATTAAATAGCTGGTCTGTTAAAACACCCATTGAAAAAGCATATCTGCACTTTGACAGGGATAATTATATAGCAGGTGAAACTGCATGGTTCAAGGCGTATCTAACTTCAGATTTTTATCCGGATACAATCAGTACTACATTATATGTTGAATTAATCAATGAATCTTCAATAGTTGTTGACAGGAAAATGGTACCACTTTTTTGGGGAGCCGCCAGGGGGCAATTAGAAATACCAGATTCTCTTACTACAGGCTCTTACACCATCAGGGCTTATTCTGCCACAATGCTTAATCATGCAGAAGATTTTATCTTCAAACGCAATGTTTTCATTTATGGAAAAAAGAATAATACGGCGGAAGCAGTTATTGCGGCTACAAAAATGGTACGACTTGAATTTTTCCCGGAAGGTGGTAATCTTATAAATGGTTTCGTAAATGCTGTTGCGTTTAAAGCAACAAATGAAAGTGGCTTACCTGTACCAGTAAGTGGCAGTCTGCGTAGTCAAAAAGATCAGGAACTTGTATCGTTCAACAGTTATCATGATGGTATGGGAATGTTTGAATTTACTCCTGTTGCCAATGAAAAATATTATGCATTACTTACCGGAGACCCATTAAATAGAAATTACCTGCCAGAGCCAGCAGATAGAGGTATTGCTATCGCTGTGGTAACAAACTCACGGGAATTGTCTTTTGAAATACAACAGCAAATTTCCGACCCTTCTTTTCAGGCAGCTTACATTATTGGTCAGATGCAACATCATATTGTTTTTCGCCAGGAATTAGCCGCTGGTAAACAAACGGTAAGCGGTTTGATTAATACACAGAACCTGAATTCAGGTATTTTGCATATCACTGCTTTTAATAATGATGGATTTCCTTTAGCAGAAAGACTATGTTTTATAGATAATAAAGAATATATACAGCAGGCAGAACTGATTGCTGATACAATTAGTTTTTCAGAAAAAGCAAGAAACCATTTTAGCCTGGTAATGAAAGATACAGTGCTCGGAAGTTTTTCTGTTTCAGTTACCGATCCTGCTTATGATATGTTACCGGCAAGAGAGAATAATATTTTTTCCGGATTGCTACTTACTTCTGATCTCAAAGGTTATATCCATAATCCATCCTGGTATTTTACAGGCAACGATGATTCTGCGAGAAGGGCTATAGATCTTGTAATGATGACGAATGGCTGGCGCAGATTTAAATGGGATGATCTTATAAAAAATAAGGTACCTGAAAACAAGTATAAAGATCTTTCTTATATATCATTGGCTGGACGGGCCAATCTGCTGGATTCCAAAAAAGGATTCGCAGAAAAAGAATTACTGATTGCTATTAACAATGCAGATTCCACCAGTACTGTAGAATTAGTAACTACTGATAAGCAGGGTTATTTTCGGCTCGATTCCATGTTCTTTTGGGGCAATACCCGTTTATTATTCGGCGATAGCCGTGGAAATAAAAGCCAGTTCATAGAAGTAAAAATGTCGGCAGATTCTCTAGCAAAATTATTTCCACTCCATCCGGTAGAAAAAATTCCATCTGTTATAAAGGATGTACTATTTGCTTCCCGTCAAACCAAATTGGCTGTTGATTACGATGCCATACAAAAAGCCAGTGGAATAATGCTGGAAGGAATAACGGTAAAAGGTAAAAGGAAAAAAACACCCACACAGGAAGTGGAAGAAAAATATACCACTGGGTTGTTTACCGGTATTTCTGACCAGACTATTGATTTGGTGAATTCTGATGAACCCACGCCACAACGGAATATTTTTGAATACCTGCAATCCAGAGTGCCGGGCATTACCATTACCACCGGTCAAAGTGGATTTACTGATGATTACATCCTTTATTACCGGGGTGGTCAAACAATGAGTTTAAGAAGCCCTGTGCCAATGCTGCTTTACTTAAATGAAATGAGAGTTGATGCGGCGATCATTGCAGCTATAAGGGCAAGTGATATTTCACTGGTAAAAGTGTATAGTAGTTTTGTAGGGGCAGCTGGTAATGGTGCTGGTGGTGTATTGTCTGTTTATACTAAAAAAGGAGAAGATACTTATGCAAAACAAGCATCATCCACTTACCAGGTAAACTATAAGGGCTATTCTATACGAAAAGAATTTTATTCACCAGATTATAAAATCGATGTAACTGAAAAGTATAAAACGGACAATCGTATCACTTTACAATGGCTGCCTGATTTTTTTGTTGGTGATATTAATCCACGGCTACCCATTATTTTTTATAATAATGACCGTACCAAACAATTTAAAGTAATAATAGAGGGGATAACCACCAATGGGAAAATACTGATGATAGAAAAGGTTTTTTCGCCTAAGGCATTTTAATCGTTCAATTTATTTTTTTGGGAATCTAGGCTGTGCTTTCAGATCTTCAATCAACCGTACGCAATGATTGGTGGAAGCCGATATTAATAAGATAAACTGGTAACAATCGAGCCAGCCGGCAGGGGTAAGAACCACATGGT
>JANMFO010000407.1:0-5359 GCA_031374245.1 Chitinophagaceae bacterium
CAGCGCGCGCGAGGATCACGATCGGATGGCCGACGGTGCGGCGAAGGGCCATCTGCTCTCCATGCTCATGCACCCGGAAGGTCGAAGGCGCGCTCCCGATCTCGTAAAGGCGTTGGGGCTGCGGGTTGATGAAGCTTATTATCACGGCATTGCTGGCCGATGGGCATGTATTGATTGAAGGTGTACCCGGTGTGGCAAAAACATTAACAGCAAAGCTGGTAGCCAAAAGTGTAAACGCAGGATTCTCAAGGATACAATTTACACCGGATCTTATGCCATCGGATGTACTCGGCACACCAGTATTCAATCCGAAAGAAGCCAGTTTTGAATTTAAGAAAGGCCCTATATTCAGCAATATTGTATTGGTAGATGAAATAAACCGGGCCCCGGCAAAAACACAATCTGCGCTGCTGGAGATAATGGAAGAACGACAGGCTACTGTTGATGGGAAAACGTACCCTATGGCAGCACCCTTTATGGTACTGGCCACACAAAATCCGGTGGAGCAGGAAGGAACCTATCGTTTACCTGAAGCACAACTGGATCGTTTTATTTTTAAAATTATAGTACCATATCCAAGTGAAATTGAAGAAATGGGTATTCTTACACAATTTCATAGTATGGGAAATACGTCGGCATTGGATATGATACAACCTGCGCTTGACGGACAACAGGTGGCTTTGTTACGAAAGCAGATCAAAAATCAGATTATAGAAGAAAAGCTATTACAGTTCATTGCCAAACTGGTGCATCAAACACGAAATCATAAATCTATTTACCTCGGAGCATCGCCAAGAGCATCACTGGCGATAATGAATGCATCCAAAGCGATGGCGGCTATGCAGGGAAGGGATTTTGTAACACCCGAAGATATTTTATCAGTAGTGCCACCAGTACTTCGTCACCGTATCATCTTATCACCGGATAAAGAAATGGAAGGGATTACTGAAGATGATGTGATAAAACAAATAATACAAAGTATGGATGTTCCCCGGTAACCGGAAGTATCAATTTTATGATTAAAAGCTTCTATCTAAACAACATCGTTTACTATATCGCTGGCGCTGTGGCGGCGATTTTTGTGATCAGCTATTTTCAACCGGCCTTATTTCGCATTGCCGGGTTGATACTTTTATTGCTGGCTCTTGCTGTTGCTGTGGATATGCTTCTTGCTTATAGCAAAAGAAATGGAATTTTAGCACAGAGAATGGTCTCTGATCGTTTCAGTATCGGGGATGCTAATAAAGTAGTACTCCGGTTGATTAATCAGCATGGATTTCCTGTGCGTACCAGTATTATTGATGAATTGCCAATACAATTCCAGGAAAGAAAATGGATACGAAGGGCAACAATCGGAAGGCATGCCGAATATCAGTTAGAATACCTGCTTCATCCTGCTACACGGGGTGAATATATTTTCAATGATATTAATGTATTTGTGCATGCTCCATTGCAATTGGTAAAGCGGCGGTATATTTTTCCTGCACGACAAGTAGTAAAAGTATATCCTTCTTATGTGCAGATGAGGAAGTACCAGTTGCTGGCAGTAAGCAACCGCCTGCAGGAAGTAGGGGTAAAACGGATAAGAAGAATCGGACACAGTATGGAGTTTGAACAGATAAAAGAATATGTGATAGGTGATGATTACCGCACCATTAACTGGAAGGCGACGGCCAGAAAGGAAGGGTTGATGGTTAATAATTATACCGATGAAAGAAGCCAGCAAATCTATTGCCTTATTAATAAAGGCAGGGTGATGAAAATGCCTTTTAACGGGATGACATTGCTTGATTATGCAATCAATGCTTCACTCGTACTGTCTAATGTGGCATTAGTAAAACAGGATAAAGCAGGCATTATTACATTTGAAAAGAACCTGGATACATTTTTACCGGCGGATAAAAAGCCAACGCAAATGAATCTGGTGCTGGAAACATTGTATAGACAAAAGACTGATTTCCTGGAATCTGATTTTGAAAAACTTTTTTCTGTTATCCGTAACCGGGTTACCAACCGTAGTCTTTTAATACTTTTCACCAATTTTGAATCGCTTGAAAGCCTGCAGCGGGAAATGTCTGCGTTGAAAAAAATAGCCAAATATCATTTGCTGCTTGTTGTTTTTTTTGAGAATACAGAATTGAAATCGTTGGTGGAAGGGCAGGCTTCCTCAATGGAAGATATTTATATCAAAACCATTGCTGAGAAATTTGCTTACGAAAAACGATTGATGGTAAAAGAACTGCACAAAAACGGGATACCTTCTATTCTTACTACTCCTGAAAACCTTACTGTGAACTCGGTTAATAAATACCTTGAATTGAAGACAAGGATGTCGATCTAGTTACCGGGAGATAGTTATTGGTAACTTCAAACTAAATTACGCTGATATATCAATTCATGCCTTTTGTAATATCATTAATAAATTACGCAGCAACAAGTAAGTAAAAAAAGCAACCATTAAATGAATTATACAAAAGAAAGTTTTGAACAGGGGCAAGTGTTATTGATTGACAAACCTTTGAAGTGGACATCCTTCGATGTAATACAAAAACTCCGTAAAATTCTCCGGATAAGAAAGATTGGTCATGCAGGCACATTGGATCCGCTGGCAACAGGGTTGCTTATTATATGTACCGGAAAATTTACCAAACGGATAAATGAATACATGGTACAGGAGAAAGAATACACCGGCACTTTTACGTTAGGTGCTACTACGCCAACTTATGATCTTGAAAGTGCACCGGAAAATTTCAGACCTGTTGAAGCTATAACTGAAGAACTGATTAATTCGGCAACTAAAAATTTCATTGGTGAAATATTTCAGGTTCCACCAATACATTCAGCTATCAAAATAGGAGGTACAAGGGTTTATGAACTGGCAAGGCAGGGCAAAGAAGTAAAATTGGAACCCCGGAAAATTATTATTAAAGAATTTGACATTACTAAAATTGAAATGCCAATTATTCATTTCAAAGTGGTTTGTACTACCGGCACTTATATTCGCAGCTTGGCTTTTGATTTTGGTGAGGCATTGGGTTGCGGCGCACACCTCAGCAGTCTTTGCCGCATAAGAATAGGGGTGTTTACAATAGCCGATGCTATGAACCTGGAAGTATTTGAAAAAAAGGTAAATGAAAATTTATAAAATAAACGGATAACTGATCCCTAATTGCAGTTGGGTGCCTTTGAAGAAATCTTTTTGTACATAACCAAACCATTTATTTTGTAAGTAAGATCTGACGGGGGCAGGAGTTGGATCTTTTACTTTATGCGAAATATCCAGCCGTACAACAAAAAAATTAAAATCAATCCTGATACCTGCGCCTGCACCTACTGCAAGATCAGTTCCCAGCCTGCCAAAGTTAAAAATTTCATTAGCATCACCGGCATCTTTTTTCAATAACCATACATTACCAATATCTGTAAACAAAGCACCGTCTACTTTAACACCTGAAATAACAGAAATAGGAAACCGGTACTCCATGTTACCTTCCAATTGCACATCTCCGTAACGATCAGGAATACCATCACTGCCAAAAGATTTAACGCTTGAACCACGGCCCAGTTTACGTAAGGCCCATGCCCGCATACTATTAGGCCCGCCGGCAAAATATTGCCTGAAGAAAGGAAGGTTATTTCTTTTGTTTTTATTTGCAGTTGATCCGAATTCATAACCCACACCGCCAAACAGGTGTAAGACTAATGCAGATTTACCCATAACAATTTTACGGGCAAAGTCAGCATCGATTTTAATAAACCGGTAAAGATTGGTATCAAGGAATTTACTGCCTTTTATCAATCCGGTTAATAAACCTGATTCTTCAATATTGATTCTGAAATTATTTACATTTTTATTCCGACCACCTGTTACACTCATCCCTGCACTAACAGAGGCAATAAACCCATCAGTGAAAACATTTCTTAGTGAAGGATTATACTTGAAAATTGTATCAAGAGTGGGTAGTGATTTAAAGGAAGAGTATTCAATATTAGGTACCCGTACAGAAAAAAACATTTTCCTGACCTGGAATTCATAACCCCATGATCCGGTTATCGTATTTAGATTGTACAAATTTCTTCGTTCCGTAATTCCGGCATTGAGAGAAAATACAGTTCTGAAACTATTCTTAATACTGACCGGAATTTTTTTACTGAATGGAATTATCGGTCTGGGAAAATAAATAGTATGCCCAATACTCACTTGTCTTGTTTGTATAAATTTTACATTAGTTACGGTATCCCGTCCGGTTTCCACACCAAAACGGATATTGGTAGTAGCCTGGTTGGCAGCTTTTCCAAAATTCCGGTTTTGCAGCCCCACATTTACGGCTATGCCAAACAGGTTGCCAGATAAGGCACTGCTATTTCTGCTTCCTTCCAGGTTGGCAGTAAAGGAATATTTTCTTGCCGGAGTTAGCCGTATAGTTATGTCGGCAGTATCCTGGTTAAGACGTGGCGTTTGTTCAATATTAACCAGTCGCCAGGCTCCTAAAGAATTAAAGCGATTAATCGTTCTGAAATAATTTCTTTGGTCGTACAGATCGCCATGATGCAGGAAAATATTTTGCGGAAGAATTTTCGGTTTGAAAATATTCTGATAATAAATCACTTTTACACTATCAATTATTTTTTCTTTACGGGAGTAAGAAGCAGTGTCGAGTGAGATGTCAGGATAAACGATTACGTTGCCAATAAAATATTTTCTCAGTTTGCTGCTGTCAAAGCCGGGTTTAAGCCTTATTTCAAGATTTGCGGTCGGGTTTTCCCGCCGTTCTTTCATCTTTTGTAAATTTTCTATTTCTTCAAAAGGATCAAATGTGGGTTTTAGCATAGAAATATCTAAAGTATCCCAGAGGCCAATCAGTTCTTCACGGCCAAAACGCATATAGCCATTATCCCGGAATAAGTTTACCAGGCGATCCAAATCCTGCGAAATGGTTGCTTTGGCAAAGGGCTCTCCTTTTTTGAGTAAAGATTCTTTTTGATTGGCCAATGCAATGTTTTGCAATGCCGCTTGTTTGATATTATAGCTGAAAGAATCAATCCTCACTACTTTACCCGGGTTTACTTTAAAGTTGACTGTTGTCCGGTACTGGTCATCTTCAACCGTGTCAACTGTGGCCTTGTAAGTGATGGTGTCATTAAAATATCCTAAGGAACGAAGCAGTCCCCTCATATACACTACCGATTTGTCGGCATTATTGCTATCATATAATGGCGGTTTGTTTAATACAGGCCGGTTGATACCCCTGTAAATAAGTCTGCGGGCAGTTCTCACCTTAATACTATCATCCAACTGGTTACTTAACCGGGAGATAAGTTCAGATTTTTGTGCAGGAGTGGCATTTCCTTCCACCGC
>JANMFO010000031.1:0-2427 GCA_031374245.1 Chitinophagaceae bacterium
AACAGCAGCAGATGTAATAGTAATACCTCTTTCTTTTTCTTGTTCCATCCAGTCAGTGGTTGCAGCGCCATCATGCACTTCACCAATACGGTGGATCATCCCGGTATAGCGAAGAATTCGCTCTGTAGTAGTGGTTTTGCCCGCATCGATGTGTGCGGCAATACCAAAGTTTCTTTGAAATTTTAAATCTGCCATGACCTGTTTATTTTCAGTTATTTAGATACGATAAAAAAACCTTACGGTTTTGGAGGCGCAAAGGTAAGGAAAACTGCCTGAAAACAAAGCCCCGGTATGTTCTTAGTAAACTCTGTGGATAAAATAGAAATGAGCGGTCAAAAACAGTATACCAGATAGCAAAAATTAATAACCCGTTTACCTTCAGGCTGCATAAAAACTTCTGTTATGGAACGAAAAATTTAAACCCCGATTCAAAAAGATCGGGTAATATTTCTGAAAACCTATGCGGATACGAATGGCAAATGCACCCTTGTAGAGGTAACACTGGCAGATGGCGGTGGCGTTGGTCTTCATTATTATAGAACCTATTCAGAAAAATTTGATTGCCTGGAAGGCGAAGTACAAATACAAATAAAAAAATATTCGCAAACTCCAACCAGGATAGTTTGCTACTGCCAAACCCGGTATCAACCATTTATTCAGGAACAGAAGCGGCAAAGCCTGCAAATTCTTAGTTGAATTAAGGCCACTAAGCCGTGGTTTGAACAATCGCAACAGATTGGATAAGGTCTTGCTATTGATGGCATGACAAAACCCAATGGCTTTCCAAAAGATAAATTAGTGCTTGCCTGATTGTTCGACATTAGTGAAAGCAACCTGCCGGGATGGAGGAGCATTTTTGAATATATATTGAGAAAGCAAGCTAAAAAAGCCAGTGCAAAAGGATTAGATAAACTGATGATTGAAAAACAGAACGATAATAGGTGCCCTTCGTTTCCTCAGGATAAACTTGCAAGGAACGATGCCCAATCAACTGAAGCTGGTGTACAAATTATTTTCCTGTTATTACAAACTAAAAGTCCTGCATCAAAATGAAGCAGGACTTTTTATTATTTAAGTTAGTTATTAGCTTATTGGTAATAGCTCAATTTTAGCTCAGAACGACGGTTCTTTTGACGACCAGCTGTAGTTTTATTATCTGCAATTGGCTCCAGTTCACCATGACCAGTTGCTAAAATACGGCTTTCATCAATTCCTTTTTTAACAAGGTATGCCTTTACAGCACCTGCCCTATTATCACTCAATATCTGGTTCTTATCTTCAGCACCTACATTATCAGTATGACCGTCGATGGCCAGTTTCATTTCAGGATTATCCATCATGATCTTAGCTACTTCATTCAAACCTTTGTTAGAAGAAGCTGCTAATTTATAACTACCGGTTACAAATAAAATATTTTTAGCAGCAACATCCACCTTCTTCTTGATTTCCTCAGGTATTGCAGGACATCCCTGATTTTCTGGAATACCAGCTATGGTAGGACATTTATCTTCTTCATCATTGATACCATCGCCATCTGTATCGGGTACGGGGCAACCCTGATAACGGGCTACACCAGGAACAGTTGGGCATTTATCTTCTTCATCATTAATACCGTCTTTATCAGTATCAGGTATCGGACAACCCTGGTAACGGGCAAATCCCGGAACAGTTGGACATTTATCTTCGTCATCATTAATACCATCCTTATCTGTATCAGGCACCGGGCATCCATCATACTTTGCCACCCCTTTTACTGTCGGGCATTTATCCTTATCATCAGTTATACCATCTCCGTCTGTGTCAGCAGGCGGTGGCGGTGGTGGGGGTGGAGGAATAATTTTTGGCTCTTTCTTTTTACCTATCCTGCCTGCTACACCAATACTATGCTGAAAATGGTAGTTAGCAGTTTCAATGGTAACAGGCACACGATAAGTAGAAGTAATGAAAAGGTGTGCCTCATCAAAAAAATTGACTTTCATTCCAAGACCCAACGGTAAAAAAGCACCATAGTATGAACGATATTTATGAGCACCTACACCGGCAATAATATAAGGCTGAACCCAATATTTTTCAGTTGTCATCTTAAGATTTACTGTTGCACTACCTTCCAGTAAAAAATTATCGCTTGTAAAAGTTTTACCCGGCATCGGGTATCTTACAAATGACCCCCCAAGTGTAGCTGCAATATCAATATGTTTTTTAATGCCTTTGAAATATGTGATAGCCAATCCAGGAGACATCTCTCCGAATTTTGCAAATTGTTTATTATTGAGAACTGAACTCAGAGATGTACTTCTTATTCTTGAAGGTGTCACGAAGTCATTCATGAAAAAACTAATGCCAATAGCTTTTGGTCTTATTTCATCATCCTGAGCATTAACAGCAGGTGCAAGAAAGTACAGCGCAAACAAAGCTGATAGTATCTTC
>JANMFO010000437.1:0-4144 GCA_031374245.1 Chitinophagaceae bacterium
AATCCAATGTCTCCCTGGCCGGAAGAACAAACAACAATGGAATTGCTGAAAAAAGATACTGCTTTGAAGTTTATTGATGATATTAATACACCACAAAAAGAAACCTTGTATGATGTGGTGACAACAGCTTTGAAAAAAGCATCTCTTGATTTGGCAAAAAATGAAGCGGAAGGAAAATTAGAATGGACAAATTTTAAAAACCCTACCGTGTATCATTTGATAAAGGACTTAAAAGGGTTTGCAAGATCTGGATTAAAGGTTGGGGGTAACGGAAATATCATTAATGCGGTAACACATAGTCACGGGCCAAGCTGGCGGATGATAGTTCAAATGACGACACCAACAGAAGCTTATGGTGTTTATCCCGGTGGGCAAAGTGGTAACCCAGGCAGTAAATATTATGATGATTATCTTGATAGTTGGGTAAAAGGTAATTACAATAAACTTTGGTTTATGAGGGACGGAGACAGAACAGATAAAAATGTGAAGTGGGTGATGAAATTTAAAAAAGCATAATTGTGAATATAAACCTCGATTGTTAAAGAATTAATAACGAATCAGAAATAATAAATGATATGAAATTTTTAGCTGCAATAATATTAACCACATTACTGGCTTTTATCAGTGGATTGTTTCTTCCCTGGTGGGGTATTGCTATAGCTGCATTACTGGTTGCTTTAGTTATTAACCAAAGTGCGGGTAAGGCATTTCTTTCAGGATTTTTAGGTGTAATGCTTTTATGGCAGGGGCTTTCCTGGTGGATAAATATTAATAACCAGGGAGTATTGGCCAAAAAAATTGCTTTGATATTGCCATTAGGTGGTAACACTGTTTATCTGATAATACTAACTGGAATCGTTGGCGGGTTAGTTGCTGGTTTCGCAGCTATGAGTGGTAGCTTTCTTCGTTTTTCAAAAGACTGATGTTAAAGCTTTCAAAACAAATAATTTTATCTGCCTGATAAATCCGTAACAACACTTATTTTGTATATCCTTGTGCTATGAGGAAAATTCTTTTCACTGTTTTATTTAATCTTCTTTTCTTTTATTGTTTTGCTCAGAAAATAAAAGGTACTGTATCTGATAAGGATGGCAAGTTATTGCCATATGCTTCTGTTTTTATTAAAGGAAATAATAAAGGTACTAATGCTAACAGCGAAGGAAAGTATTCTTTAAGACTGGACCCGGGGAAATACATATTAGTTTGCCAGTATGTTGGATACAAAAAAGAAGAAAAGGAAATCACCATTGCCGGCAATGATGTAGAATTGAATTTTATTATGGCTTTACAGGAAATGACTTTGGGAGAAGTAATTATAAAGAATGGTGAAGACCCGGCTTATCAAATCATCAGAAACGTCATTAAAAAGAAGTCTTATTATCAAAGCCAGCTTGATAAGTTTCAATGCGAGGTATATACCAAAGGACAAATGCGGGTAAGAAATTACCCGAAAAAAGTATTTGGACGGAAAGTAGATTTTGAGGATGGTGACACCAGCAAACAAAAAATGCTTTATCTGTCTGAAACCATTTCCTATTATTCTGTTGATAAGCCCAATAAAGAAAAGATAGAAGTCGTTTCATCTAAAGTAAGCGGACAAAGCGACGGCTTTGGGTTAAGTGCTCCCCGTTTCTTTTCATTTTACAACAACAATGTATTGATAGGAGAAAACCTGAATCCCCGTGGGTTTGTTTCTCCTATTGCTGAAAATGCTTTGAATTTTTACCGCTATAAATTGGAAGGCTCGTATTTTGAAGATGGCCGGGAGATTTCTCATATCAAAGTAACACCTAAAAGAAAGTATGAGCCACTCTTCAGTGGTTATATTGATATTGTAGTAGATGATTGGCGGATTCATTCTGTTAATTTACTATTGACAAAAGCATCACAGATGGAATTGATAGACACCTTGCGCCTGGAGCAATTATACCGTCCGTTGAATAAGGATGTCTGGTACATTTCCAGCCAGGTAGTTTATCCAGCCGTTAAAATTTTTGGGTTTGATGCATATGGAAGTTTTGTCAATATTTATTCTGATTTTAATGTTGAGCCGGTATTTGATAAAACGACATTTAATAGCACCATTTTAAAATACACGGATAGCTCCAATAAAAAGAATAATGATTATTGGGAAAATGCAAGACCTGTTCCGCTAATGACGGATGAGGTAAAAGATTACAAGCGAAAAGATAGTTTAGAGTTAGTGAGAAAAGACCCGAAGTACATGGATTCGCTGGAGCGAATCCGTAATAAAGTCACGGTGGCTAATATTCTTTTATTTGGGCAAATATTTCAATCGGAAAGAAAAAGAACATCAACCAGTATACCACCTTTGCTGGAGCTCGTCAGTTTTAATGCGGCAGAAGGATGGGTAGCTAATCCTGCATTTAGCTGGACTAAAAAGTTGGATACAACTTCTTCAGGTCGCAGGAGTGTTACTATTGCCCCTACGCTACGTTATGGATTTTCTAACAAACACTTTAATGCACATCTTACAGCCGCATATACTTACGGAAAAAAATATGCGACAACAATTAGTCTCTCCGGTGGCAAAAGAGTTTTTCAATTCAATGCTAATAGCCCGATTGGTCAGCGGGGTAATAGCATTTCCAGCCTCTTTAGCGAGGAGAACAGGATAAAAAGCTATGAAACTATTTATATAAGAGGAAGTTATCGTAAAGGTGTTGGTGATGGCTTTTCTATTTTAACAGGCTTTCAATACCAGGATAGGATACCCCTTGATAATACCACTGATTATACATGGCGGGATAAACCTAACAGAGAATACACCCCAAATTATCCCAATGATCTAATTTCATCGAACATACTTCGTCACCAGGTTTTTATGGCTACTGTTGGCATTACCTGGCAACCCGGTGCAAGGTATATTGAATTACCAGAGCGAAAAATCAATATCGGTTCTAAGTACCCGGTATTTTCATTGCAATACACACAGGCATTTAAAAATGTATTTGGCAGCGATGAACGTTTTAGCAAATGGAAACTCGGGGTTACTGATGATATTAATTTAAAATTACAAGGCAAGTTTCGTTATCGCTTAGGTATTGGTGGATTTATTGATACAGGTAGTAACGTACAGGTGCCGGATTACAATCATTTCAATGGTAATATTTCTACTTTTTCTACCGAGTACCTGAATAGTTTTCAATTGCTACCTATCTACCAATTCAGTAATATTTCTAAATTCTATGCACTGGCACATCTCGAACACAACTTCAAAGGATTTTTAACCAATAAAATTCCCGGTATAAAAAAACTGAATCTTTACCTGGTGGCCGGTGCTAATGGATTTTATATAAACAACAGTAAAAACTATTACGAAATTTTTGCTGGCTTTGATAATATTTTTAAACAAGTAAGGGTTGATTTTGTACAATCATACCTGAATGGTAAGCCATGGCAAAGTGGTTTCCGCATTGGTTTTAGCAGGGGTGCAGGAAGAAAAGGGGATGATTGGCCGTAATTTCTCTTTTTTTAACTCTTGGCTTATCTTTGCCCTGCTTTAAGAATTTTGCCCAACCTGCAATTGGGATTCTGTAAGCCCAGGATTAAAATTCAAATAGAATGGCACAACTACACAATCGTATCTCCCGTAAGGAGTTAAAATATCGTTTACTCAGCGACCCAACACCAAGAAATACCATTTCCTTTTATTGTTATTTCAAGATTGAAGACCCTGCTGTTTTCAGAAACTCATTATATAGAGATTTGAAGGAAATAGGAGTGCTCGGTAGAATTTATATTGCTAATGAAGGTATCAATGCACAAGTAAGTATACCCGCCGGAAATTTCGAAAACTTCAGGCAATACCTGTATTCAATCGAAGCATTAAATGGTTTACGGTTGAATATTGCTGTTGATGATGACGGTAAATCATTTTTTGTTTTGGATGTAAAAGTCAGAAATAAAATTGTAGCTGATGGCATTGAAGACCCGGCATTTGATATGGCCAATAAAGGCAAATATGTAAATGCAGAACAATTCAACCAGCTAACTACTGACCCTGATACAGTGGTTATTGATATGCGTAATTATTACGAGTATGAGGTTGGGCATTTTCAAAATGCCATTGAAATTCCGTCTGATACTTTTCGGGAACAGTTACCAATGGCTGCGGAGATGA
>JANMFO010000451.1:0-2452 GCA_031374245.1 Chitinophagaceae bacterium
CGGAGGACAGGAAGTTTTGAAAGGAATCTTCTGGGGCGGCGATTTTGATGCTGTTGTTAACCTGATAAAAAACGAAGATGTTGACAAAGATAAAATCCGTTTTTACATAGGTTATTCAGGCTGGGGTGACGGACAATTAGATATTGAAATGAAAGAAAAAACCTGGCTGACTGTTAAAGCCAACCGCAAACTGGTATTTCAAAGTAAGTATGAAGAGATATGGAAAGATGCACTCAAACATCTTGGTGGTGATTATGAAATGATGGTGAACTTCCCCATTGACCCCCAGCTTAATTAACCATACAATGCAACACTGCGAATACAAATTCCATCTGCCAAAAAATAATTAACATGAAACGAATTTTTCTTGCCTGTCTTCTTAGTTCTACTTTTCTTTTTTCCGGTTGTGATGCAATTAAAAAAGTAGCCGGTCTTATTGCTCCTTCAGAATTAGAAATGGCTTTGGGTTTAAAAGATGGATTAACACAAGGATTGTTCAGAGGGTTTAATGCTTTTGCTGACCCCAATGGCAATCCATTGGTTCGTTTTGCTTTTCCCGGTGAAGCAGCTAAAATAGAAAAAACACTAAGGGACCTTGGCTTGGATAAAATGGTAGACCAGGTTACAGGAAAATTTACCCGGGCTATGTCTTCTGCGGTCAATACTGCCAAGCCGATGTTTATTAATTCCATTAAACAAATGACGATTAAAGATGCGGCAAAAATATTGGTGACAGATAATCCGCATGCTGCTACTGATTATTTTAAAACTACGATGACGCCTGAACTGATGACCGCTTTCCGGCCGATTGTTGATAGCACCATACAAACAGAAGGTGCCGGTAAAGAATGGAGCAGCATCACCAATATTTATAATAAAATACCTTTTATTAATAAACCGTTGGAAAACAGTCTCACAGATTTCATTGCTGCCCGTGCTATTGATGCAATGTTTTTAATGGTAGCCAACGAGGAAGAAGATATCCGCAATAAATATGAATTCAGGAAAACGGATATGATGAAAAAGGTATTTGGCTATGCAGAACAGGAATTAAAAAGAAGGATGCAGCAATCTAAATAAGATTCAACACAGTTGAAATAAAAAACCCTCACAAAAAAATGTGAGGGTAAATGGTTTTAATCAGAAACCTGGATGAAGGGTTTTCCAGTCTTTTATTCTACAGGTATTGCACCTTCCACTAATACAGTTACTTTATTATTCAGTACTTCAACAAACCCACCCTGAATATCAAAATTTGCCAAATGATTCTGTTTGTCTTTCAGCACCTTTATGCGACCGGCTTTTAATGCACTTACAAGTGGAGCATGTTTTTCCAATACTTCAAAGGAACCACTGATCCCCGGCATTTGCACACCGTACACTTCGCCGCTATATAATTTTTTTTCAGGAGTTAATATTTCTAAATTCATGATTCTTCAATTTGTTAATTATCCCTGCGCCGCCGCCATCAATTTCTTACCTTTCTCTATTGCATCATCAATAGAACCCACCAGGTTGAAAGCTGCTTCAGGATACTCATCCACTTCGCCATCCATAATCATATTAAAACCACGGATCGTTTCTTCAATTGGTACCAGTACACCTTTCAAACCGGTAAAAGCTTCTGCAACGTGGAATGGCTGAGACAAGAAACGTTGTACTTTTCTTGCACGGCTTACTACCAGTTTATCATCATCACTTAATTCATCCAAACCGAGGATAGCGATGATATCCTGTAATTCTTTATAACGCTGCAGCATCAGCTTCACCCTGTTTGCACAGTCGTAGTGAAGGTCTCCAACGATTTTTGGTGTTAATATTCTTGAAGTAGAATCCAACGGGTCAACCGCAGGATAGATACCTAAGTCAGCAATTTTTCTTGATAATACGGTTGTTGCATCAAGGTGAGCAAATGTTGTTGCAGGAGCAGGGTCAGTCAAGTCATCAGCAGGTACATAAACCGCCTGCACCGAAGTGATAGAACCGTTTTTAGTAGAAGTAATTCGTTCCTGCATCAGACCCATTTCTGTAGCCAGTGTAGGTTGGTAACCCACCGCTGAAGGCATACGACCCAAAAGGGCTGATACTTCAGAACCAGCTTGTGTGAAACGGAAGATATTGTCAACGAAGAACAAGATGTCACGGCCTTTACCTGTGCCATCACCGTCACGATAATATTCGGCAATTGTTAAACCAGAGAGTGCAACCCTTGCCCTTGCTCCGGGAGGCTCATTCATTTGACCGAATACGAAAGTTGCTTTTGATTCAGAGAGTTCTTTCATATCCACTTTTGATAAATCCCATCCGCCCTCTGACATGCTTTTTTTGAAAGCTTCGCCATACTTCATGATATCTGCTTCAATCATCTCCCGCATCAGGTCATTACCCTCTCTTGTTCTTTCTCCCACTCCTGCAAATACGGACACACCTGCATATGCTTTAGCAATGTTAT
>JANMFO010000452.1:0-20503 GCA_031374245.1 Chitinophagaceae bacterium
ATGGTCTTCAGGCTTCAGGTAGTTTAGTTTCTGGTGCCACTACTAACAGTGTTACTCTGATAGGTGTTGTATTAGCTGATGCAGGTAACTATGATGTGGTGGTGAGTGGTACATGTACACCTGCTGTAACTTCTATACCGGCAGCTTTAGTTATTTCTACTCCTCCAACTATTACTACACAACCAGCCAATGCGGCTGTATGTGATGGAGCATCTGCCAGCTTTAGCGTAGTGGCAGCAGGTACACCTTCTCCAACTATTTATCAATGGCAGGTAAGCACTACTGCAGTTCCTGCATTTACTAATATTGGAGCAGCATCTTCTTCACCTTCACTTACTGTTAGTAATGTTACTCCTGCAATTAGTGGTAACAAATACAGGGTAATTATTACAAATAGTTGTGGACAGAGTGTTACCAGCAATGGCCTGGCTACATTAACGGTGAATGCAAAACCGGTTGTAACAGCTTCAGCATTGACTGCAAGAATATGCCTGACGGATGCTCCTATTGCCCTTGTAGGCTCACCTGTTGGTGGTAGCTGGAGTGGTATTGGTGTATCGGGTTCCAATTTTGTACCATCTGCTACAGCAGTGGGTACGTATACATTGACTTACTCTTACACCAATAGTCTTGGTTGTGCT
The DNA here is from genome assembly GCA_031374245.1 of Chitinophagaceae bacterium. GTDB lineage: Bacteria > Bacteroidota > Bacteroidia > Chitinophagales > Chitinophagaceae > JJ008. Next base: position 642 of record JANMFO010000452.1, read on the forward strand.
GCTACAGCTACTACAGTAGCTAAAGTGGAAGATTGCCCCGAAAGAATCAGGTTGCTTAGAGATAATGCATTGATTCTTTACCCGAATCCAAACAATGGTGTATTCAATATCAGGGTTAACAGTACTTTGTATAATTATCTTAATATGAAAGTATATGCATCATCCGGTAATCTTGTCAGCACAAGAAATTATTCAGGATTAGTATATGGACAGGTGGTACCAATAGATCTTTCGTACCTGCCTTCAGGTACTTATATGGTGAGGTTCTTCTATGATGATGGTATCAGAACTTCTGAGAAAGTATTCCCGGTTATTATCGGCAGATAAAATTGATAAAGAAAATTTAAATGATAAAAAGCATCCCGGAAACGGGATGCTTTTTTATGTGTTTGCTTATTATCTTTAACAAGATGCTATCAACTTTTACTATCATAGAAATATTAAAGAAATATCAATATGCTTATCATCCTGTTGTTCCGTTTGAACCGGCAAAGGATAAACTTATATCACTTGACTTTACTTCTGGTAATAAAGAATTTACAAAAGATATATTAAATGATACCTCAAAATTTTCTGAACACATTACTCAAAAATTATTAAAAGCGAAAGCACTCTACGGTATTGGTGGATATGATGAGTATAGAACGGTGTACAGCATCAGCAAAGTTTTTGATGCAGACAAACCCGGTGAGGAGCCAAGGAGACTACATCTCGGAATTGATATTTGGGGAAAACCACTTACTAAAGTAATGGCCCCACTGGATGGGATTATTCACAGCTTTGCTTTCAATAACAGCTTTGGTAATTATGGTGCTACCATTATACTTACTCATATTTTAGAAGGGCTCACTTTTTATTCACTTTACGGTCATTTGAGTTTGAACTCCATAAAAAATATTTATGGGGGTGATAAGGTGGCAAAGGGAAATGTATTCGCAGAATTTGGTATACCAGCTGAGAATGGACAATGGCCACCACATCTTCATTTCCAGTTGATAAATAATATAGGTAATTGGAAAGGTGATTATCCCGGTGTATGTAAATTTTCGGAAAAAGATACATGGCTTGCCAATAGTCCGGATCCGGATATTATTTTACAAATGAATCAATACCTCACCGCAGTACTTTATTAATAAAAGCATTGAGTAATAAATGGTCAATGATTGCTGTTTTCATGACTGCTCCTTTTTAATTTATTAATAATTAGCTTTACACATATTCAATTTAAAAGTGCATGTCCAATCCCAACCTGAGTAGTGATAAACAGAATTTAACAGCAGCCGACAAAGAGTTTGAAAACAATATCCGTCCGGCGCAGATAGCTGATTTTTCCGGACAGGAACAGACGATTGAAAATCTGCGCATATTTATTAAGGCTGCAAAAATCCGGGGCGAGGCATTGGACCATGTTTTATTTCATGGACCACCGGGTTTGGGCAAAACAACTCTGTCAAGAATTGTAGCGAATGAATTAGGCGTAAACATCAAAGAAACATCAGGCCCTGTTATTGAAAAAGCAGGGGATCTGGCAGGATTACTCACCAGCCTGGAAGCAAACGATGTATTGTTTATTGATGAAATACACCGCTTAAGCACAGTGGTGGAAGAATACCTGTATGCGGCCATGGAAGATTACCGGATTGACATTATGATTGATACCGGCCCCAATGCCAGAAGTATTCAACTTAATTTAAACCCTTTTACATTGATAGGGGCTACTACCAGAAGCGGTTTACTGACAGCACCATTGCTTTCAAGGTTTGCCATCAAATCAAGATTAGAATATTATAATGCAGCTACGCTGAATAAAATCATTCATCGTTCTGCCAGTATATTAGGAACTAAAATTTCCAGTGATGCTGTAGTAGAAATTGGAAGAAGAAGCCGTGGAACACCAAGAATAGCAAATGGATTATTGCGAAGGGTAAGGGATTTTGCACAGGTGCTGAATGATGGCACAATAGATATTGGCATTACCCAACATGCTTTAAAAGCATTGAATGTAGATGAACATGGATTAGATGATATGGATAACCGCATCCTCTCTGCCATTATTGATAAATTTAAAGGTGGCCCTGTTGGTATCACCACAATTGCTACAGCAGTTGGTGAGGAACCCGGTACATTGGAAGAAGTGTATGAACCCTTTTTAATTCAGGAAGGTTTTCTTCAACGTACCGCAAGGGGAAGAGAAGCAACGGCAAAGGCCTATGAACATCTGGGGAAATCCCGTCCGGAAACTCCGGGAACTTTATTTTCATGAAACTAAAAAAGCTGCTCAAATTTGAACAGCTTCTGTTATTTACTCCCCTTTAGGGGTTGGGGGCTTATTGTACAACTAGTCTGAAACCATTCCCATGTATATTCACAATCTCAATCTTCTCATCATCTTTTAAATACTTACGGAGCTTAGCGATGTACACATCCATACTGCGGCCATTAAAGTAAGTATCGCTACCCCAGATTTTTTTCAGGGCTGCTTCTCTTGGCAACAGGTCATTCAGATGCTCAGCCAGCATTTTAAGCAACTCATTTTCTTTGGGTGATAATGTTTGTGTAATGCCACCATGTATAAGTTGGCGGAGTTTCGGATTAAAGTGATAAGTAGAAAGGTCAAATTCTTTATTCTCACTTTCTTTATTCAATTCTTCATTACGTTTCAGGATGGCTTTTATTTTCAGCATTAATACTTCGCTGTCAAAAGGCTTGGTAATGTAATCATCGGCGCCGAGTTTGTAGCCTTGTATCACATCTTCCTTCATTGTTTTAGCACTGAGGAAGAATAAAGGAATATCAGGGTCTACATCTCTTATTTCTTCAGCCAGGGTAAATCCGTCCATATTCGGCATCATTACATCCAGCAGGCAGAGTTCAAATTTTTCCCGTTGAAAAGCAGCCAGACCCAGGCGGCCGTCTCTTTCCAGCGTTACATCATAATCATTCAATTCAAGATAGTTTTTCAATACACTTCCTAAATTCGGGTCGTCTTCGCACAATAAGATTTTGTGTTTTTTTGCTTCCATGGTTCGTTGTTTTTAATGTTCTGGTGACAAATAAAGTTAAAGCATTTCGGGGGTTAAAGAATCCGGGACGAATATTTTGTTAAAACCCGCCATTTCAACCCTGTTGCTCTCTACTTTTGCTTAATATAATAAAAAACTGTGCCATGCATTTAACAAACGATAACCGGCTGAAGAAACTGATAGTAATTGGCGACAGGTTGTTGATAAAACCAACCCAACCGGATGAACGGACAGCCAGTGGTCTTTATCTTCCTCCCGGTGTGCAGGAAAAAGAAAAAGTGCAGCAGGGATATGTTATTAAAACAGGTCCGGGTTATGCTATTCCTATGCCGGTAGAAAACGAAAGCTGGAAAGGGGAAGAAGAACAGGTGAAATATGTACCACTGCAAGCCAAAGAAGGTGATTTGGCTATCTTCTTAGTGAGTGGTGCTACTGAAGTAATGTATGAGAGTGAAAAATATTTTATTGTACCGCAAGGTGCGGTGCTGATGCTGGAAAGGGAAGAAGAATTATAAATATGAAAAAAACTATCAACCTTATTCTTTTGTTCCTTTTTGTGCAAATCGTAAATGCACAAACACAAAAAGGAATTGATTACCTGTTACAGGCAGAGAAGAATTTTGCTGCTTATTCAGTTGCACACAGTACCAAAGAAGCTTTTCTGAAAGTTATGGACAGTAGCAGTATAATGTTTGATAACGGTATACCGGTTAAAGGAATTGAATTCTGGGAAAAAAGAGAAAAAAATACCAGTGTGCTGAACTGGCAGCCTCAATATGCAGAAATATCTGCTTCCGGTGATTTTGGATATACTACCGGCCCCTGGACTTTTCAGCCATCAAAAAACGATTCGGTTGTTGCAAGGGGACAATATATAACTGTATGGCATCTTGATAAAAAAGGTGAATGGAAATTTTTGGCTGATTTGGGAGTAAATAACACTTCTGCTGATAGTACAATTGAAGTTAGAATAATTGACATACCCAAGCAGGAAGAGAATGGTAAAATTATTCCGCATATTGCACCTTTGGTAGCAGCAGACAATAACTTCAATAAACTTTTTGCTCAGAAAAAATCAAAAGCATATAAAACATGGCTGTCTAAAGAAAGTATCCTGAACCGCAATGGTTTTTTACCGGCAGTTATTTCTACAGACCGGCAGATCCTTATTGACTCAACTCCTTTATCCATTCAATACAGCATGAATGGCTGGGGTATTTCTCCTGTGCCTGATATGGGTTATACTTACGGCACAACAACCATCAACGGCAAAACAGATAATTATCTACGTATCTGGAGAAACGAAGAAACCGGTTGGAAATTAGCAGTGGAAGTTCTGCGGTATTAAATACTTTTCGATGCTTTAAAATTTGTAAGTAATTTTCTTTTTAAATAACAGATATATGGCAGACAGCGCAAAATTTCTCGAAACAATTAAAACAGGGTACACATTCAAAGGCGAATGCTTTAAAATAGGTGGCGGTGTACTGGATGGGAATATAGTACCCGGCGCCGATGTATTAATTCCATTAAAAACAATGAACCGGCACGGACTGATAGCAGGCGCAACAGGTACAGGTAAAACTAAAACCCTGCAAATGCTTAGTGAAGGATTGAGCAATGCCAGTGTGCCGGTGCTGTTGATGGATATTAAAGGTGACTTGAGTGGTATTGCTGCTACCGGAACAGTCAATGATAAAATAACGGACCGTTGCCAGAAATTGAATATTGAATTCAAACCGACGGCCTTCCCGACTGACTTACTTACGTTGAGCAATCAAAAGGGAGCAAGATTAAGGGCAACAGTAAGTGAATTTGGTCCGGTGCTACTTTCTAAAATTTTAGGATTGAATGATACGCAGGGTGGCTTTGTAGCGATGATATTTAAATACTGTGATGATAAAAAATTACCTCTGCTGGATTTGAAAGACTTCATCAAAGTATTACAGTTTGTAAGTGATGAAGGAAAGGCTGATATGGAAAAAGATTATGGGAAAATATCTACCACTTCTACCGGAACTATTCTGAGAAAAGTAATAGAATTGCAACAACAGGGTGCTGATGTTTTCTTTGGTGAAAAAAGTTTTGAAGTGGACGACCTGATGCGTATCAATAGTGATGGTAAAGGAATGATTTCGATTGTTCGTGTAACAGACTTACAGGACAGACCAAAATTGTTTTCTACGTTCATGTTGCAGTTGCTGGCTGAGTTGTATGCTAGTTGTCCGGAAGAAGGGGATATGGACAAACCCAAACTGGTAATGTTTATAGATGAAGCACACCTTATTTTCCAGGAAGCGAATGACGCACTGCTGCAACAAATAGAAACGATTATTAAATTGATTCGTTCTAAAGGGATTGGTATTTATTTCTGTACACAAAACCCGATGGATGTTCCTGCATCCGTACTGGCGCAACTAGGATTGAAAATACAACATGCTTTACGGGCTTTTACGGCAGCAGATAGAAAAGTGATTAAACAAACTTCTGAAAACTACCCCGAGACAGATTTTTATAAAACCGAAGACCTGATTACTCAATTGGGTACAGGAGAGGCATTGGTTACGATTCTGAATGAAAAAGGTATTCCTACGCCGCTGGTGCATTGTATGATGTGCCCGCCCACCAGCCGAATGGATATTTTAACCGATTCAGAAATTGATTCAATAGTAAGTCATTCAAAAATTGCTGCTAAGTATAATGAAGTAATTGACAGCAAAAGTGCCTATGAAATATTAACAGAAAAATTAGAAGAAGCTGCAGAAAAATCTAAGGAAGAGAAAGAAGAAATTGTGATAGAAAAGAAGAAAGCAACAACTAAAGAAAAAGGGTTTCTTGATAACCCGGTTGTAAAAAGTATGACCCGTACTGCCGGTAATACGATTGTTAGAACATTATTGGGTGTGTTAGGCTTAGGTGGCAGAAGTCGCAGCCGTAAAAGCTTATTTTAGTTTCACCCAACCGCCTGAATCCATTTCAATTTTATTTTCAGCCTGAAGGAATTCAATCACCTTCCAGGCTTTTTCTTTTTTAATGCCATTCAGTTTCAGCAAAAGATCTTTGGTGTGCAGCGATTCATATTTCACCATATTGATAATGCGATGGTGCAGTGTTTCAAATTCTTCTTTGCTGAGTGTAGTTGCTTTTTGCCGTAAGCAATTATCACAAATACCACAGGGACGTATTTTACGATCACCAAAGTAATAGCCGATAATCTGGCTGCGGCATTCTACCACTTCCTTTACATAACTCACCATTTGTTTCATCCGTTGCTGAAATTGTTCTTTACGTTTATAATATGCCACCATGTTGATGGTAATATCTTCAGCTTTAATACGATGACGAAGCAATAATAATTGTGGTGTATCCTTTTGCGGAGTATATTCAATAATACCAAAGCGTTGCAGATCGGCTAATTGTTTTTTTACATCTTCCACTTCTTTTTTCATCAGGCCGGCGATCATCTTTTCTGAAATAGATGCGGGATAGTCAAAAATTCCTTCATAAGCCCTGAGCAATGTTTTAATAATTGGTTCCAGTTGGGGATGGGCCGTTTCAAATTCATGTAAATAATTTTTACTGGAAGTAAACATGGCAGACGAAGGAAGAAACACCTGCTCATTAAAAGAAAGCCAGCCCTCCTGCTCCAATGCTTTTAATGAATACAACGTAATATGACTGGTGAGTTTGAATTTTTTCAGAAAATCAGAAATATCAAAATCATAGTATTGAAATTCACCAGTACCGGTTGGTATTTGCAGGTAGTTGGCAACTGACTGATAAACATTCCGTATATCATCCTGCGAAGGAAAACGAAGAGCCGCCATTTGTTCCAACTCATGCAAATCCCTTTCATCGTATAACAAAACAGCATAGGATGTTTTGCCATCTCTTCCGGCACGGCCAGCTTCCTGGTAATAGTTTTCCAGGCAATCAGGTACATCAGCATGAATAACTGTCCGTACATCGGGTTTATCAATACCCATACCAAAGGCATTAGTGCAAACTATCACCCTTACTTTATTATTTATCCATGCTTCCTGTCTTTTATTTCTTTCTTCTTGTACCAAACCAGCATGATAAAAGTCAGCTGAAATATTTTGTAATTGCAGCAGCTCACTTATCTCTTTCGTTCTTTTCCGGCTTTTGCAATACACAATACCTGTTCCCGGTACCTTTCTCAGTATTTCAATAATCTTATTGATTTTAGAATCTACTTTGAAATTGCTATAAGAAAGATTGGATCGTTCAAAAGATTGACGGAAGATTTGTTCATTTCTGAATTCCAGTTTGTCACAGATATCTTTTTGCACATCAGGTGTAGCTGATGCAGTCAATGCAAGGATAGGAACGTTTGGTAATTCTTCTCTTAATGCAGCAATCCGTAAATACGGCGGACGAAAATCGTAACCCCATTGTGAAATGCAATGGGCTTCATCTACGGCAATCAAACTGATATGTAATCCCGGTAAGTATTCTTTGAACAAATTTGTTTCTAATCGTTCAGGAGAAACATATAAAAACTTACAATTACTTTCAGCTGCTACTTTGAAAGTATTGATAACTTCTTTGCGACTCATGCCGGAATAAATAGCAAAGGCAGTAATACTTTTTCTGCGAAGATTTTCGACCTGGTCCCTCATCAATGCAATCAAGGGAGAAATAACGAGACACATCCCATCTTGTGACATTGCCGGTACCTGGTAGCATAATGATTTGCCACCGCCAGTAGGCATAAGGGCTAATGTATCTTTTCCATCCAGTATTGCATTAATTACATCTTCCTGTAGAGGGCGAAAAGTGTCAAATCCCCAATATCTTTTTAGTATGTGATTTATTATTACCAATTAGAGGACAAATTACTGCATTGCAATTACTTTATGGGGTCGGTGAATACTCCTTTGTATTTTTGGTTGTTAAATAACTTTTTTTACAAACAACCTTACTGAATTGATCGCCAACACTACATCACTTAATCCCATTACCAATGCACTAAAACCGGGAGTAAGAAAACCAAGAGCGGCAATTGGAATAGCAACAATATTATAGGCAAAGGCCCAGAAGAGATTCTGTTTGATAGTGATGTAAGTATGTTTTCCAAGTCCCAATGCAGCGGGAAGGTTTTTCAAACCATGATTCATTAATACTACCTGGGCGGATTGTATTGCTATCTGCGAAGCATCATTCATAGAAATACCGATAGTTGCTTTAGCTAATGCAGGCGCATCGTTAATACCATCACCCACCATGGCGGTTGGAGTAGCAGCACTCAGTTCTGCTATCTTATTTAACTTTTGTTCCGGTGTTTGTTCTGCAATTACAGTGTTAATACCTAATTGTGAAGCAAGCTGATTACATTTAACCAACTGGTCGCCACTAAGTAAAATGGTTTTAATATTTTTACTGTGTAAATACTCAACTACTGATTTTGCTTCCGGTCTTATTTCGTCTTGTACATCAATCCATCCGATTAGCGTATCGTTTTTAATGATGTACACATTATGTGTACCGGCATCTGTCATTTTACCTGCCATTTTAAAAGAACCTGCCCGCCACGTATTACCTTCTGCATCTTCTGCTTTCATACCATGGCCTTTTATTTCTTCTATTTTTTTCCAGCGTATTTCATCTTTGCTCTTCTCCGAAGGAGTCCTTGTGGACCATTCAGCAGTAATGCATTTCGCAATCGGGTGATTGGAATATTTTTCTAATGAATAGGCAATTTTTTTAAACTCTAATTCTTCTCCAACAAAAAAAGAAAAATCAGAAACCACAAACTTCCCGGTTGTCAGTGTTCCCGTTTTATCAAATACTATTTGTTTAATGTTTTTGAACAATTCAAGACTTGTTGCATTGCGGAACAGGATCCCATTTTTTGCACCCCTTCCTAATCCAACAGCAATAGCAGCCGGTGTAGCCAATCCCATTGCACAGGGGCAGGCAATAACCAACACAGCAATGCTCCGCATTAAGGCAGGTGTAAAATCTTGCAGCATTACCCAGTTGATAATTAGTGTTAATGCAGCAATACCTAATACAACAGGAATAAATATAGAACTGATTTTATCTGCTAATAATTGCACCGGCGGCTTTTCACCCTGTGCCTGCTTTACCATATTAATGATGCCGGATAAAACGGTATCGTTTCCAACAGCTGTTACCTGTGCCTTCACGGTGCCATCACTGATAACACTTCCGCCAATCAATTTATCTTTGGCTATTTTATGTACCGAGGCACTTTCACCAGTAACGATAGCTTCATTCACATGTACATCTCCCCACAAAATTTTACAGTCAATAGGCACTTGCTCACCACTTTTTATCAGGATTAAATCACCAACTCTCAACTGATTATTCTCTACCGGGAAAACATGTTCTTTATGTTCATCATCAAACGCAATCATGTTGGCCATTACTTTTTGTGACTTGGCAAGCTTATTTAATTCTCTTTGTGTGGATGCAATGGATGCATGTTCCATATAATTGCCAAGAAAAACCAATGTAATGATAGTAGCAGCAGTTTCATAAAACATATACTGCGCTGACTGCCCGGTTAATGAACCGTAGAAACTATAAAAGAAAGCAGCAGTAGCACCTAAAGCAATCAGCACATTCATATTCGGCATGCCATTGCGGATACTTTTCCAGGCACTCTTGCCAAAGAAACTCATGCCAACAATATAAACAGGAATAGTCAATGCCAACTGAACCCAATGATTCATCAGCCAGTGAATATGTACACCCGGAATCATATGGAGCGTTAATAGTACAGTAAAAGGAAGGCAAAACCAGAAACGCTGTAAATGGGTGGACAGGAAAGGTTTGAAGTTTGAGGTTTGAAGTTTGAGGTTGTTTAAAGAACCATCATTTATTACAGAATAGCCAAGCCCTTCTATGCCCGTTGTTATTTTTTCTTTGGTAAAATTTTCAGTTGCATCAAATAGTACATCACCTGTAGCAAAATTCACTTTCACATTCTTCATGCCTTGTTTTTCCAGGTATTTATGAATATTGAGTGCACAGGTAGTGCAATCCATTCCTTCTACTTTCCATTGAACCTTTTCCATGTTTTTCTTTTTTGCCGCTAAGTCGGGAAGACGGTAAGTTGTATCTCTTCTTTCCGGCTGTATTTCTTTATCTTATTGCAAATTTACAAAAAGCTAAAAGGTGGATTTTACGGCAACCGGAATATGTTTACAACATGGTTGCTTTATCGCATTAAATTTGCCGGATGGAATGGAGTTTTTCACTTTCTACTATCAACGAGGTTGCAAAAGGTTTCTGGAAAGCAACAGAAGGTAAATTGGTCTTTGCTTTTCATGGCCAAATGGGTGCAGGGAAAACAACCTTCATCCATGCTTTGTGTGATGCCAAAGGAGTAAAAGATGTTGTGGGCAGCCCTACCTTTTCTATCATTAATGAATATGAATACGACTGTGAAGGAACGAAGAAAGTGATATTTCATATGGACCTTTATCGCATAAAGAACGAAGAAGAAGCTCTGCGGGCAGGAGTGGAAGATGCTTTGTATAGCGGCTATATCTGCCTGGCAGAATGGCCCGAAAAAGCTCCCGGTATTTTTCCTGACAATACTGTTCATGTTTTTATAGAACTGGTTGATAGCAAAACAAGAAGGCTGAAAATCAGCAATAATTAGTTATTTTTGAAAGCAGCCTTAACCAATTATCGCAATCAACTTCATGAGCCAGCAAAGACCCAAAATAAGTACTTCTTTCAGTTATGAAACATTAGAAGAAACGCTGGATATAAAGCCTAAGGCAGAAGGTATGATGATTGGTATTCCCAGGGAAATTGCCTTCCAGGAAAATCGTATTGCACTAACTCCCGATGCAGTAAGTGTATTGATAAGTAACGGTCACCAGGTTATGATTGAACATAATGCTGGTGAAGCCTCTCATTTCCGGGATAAAGATTACAGCGAAGCAGGTGCAAAGATTGTGTATGACAGGGAAAGTATTTTCAAAGCCCCCATACTTGTAAAGAGTGCACCGATTATTGATGAAGACCTTCCCTTGCTGCAATTACATCAAATTATTATTTCTCCTATTCATCTTTCAGTATTGAAAGCAGAAATACTGGAGAAGATGATGGAAAAGAGAATAACAGCGATTTCATTTGAGAACCTGAAAGATGATAGTGATTCTTATCCTATTGTTCGCAGCATGAGTGAAATTGCAGGTAGTGCGGTTATGCTGATTGCAGCGCAGTATCTCGGCTCTGCTAATCATGGTAAAGGGGTGTTGCTTGGTGGTATTTCCGGTATAGCTCCTACAAAAGTTATTATCATTGGTGCAGGTATAGTAGGCGAGTATGCAGCAAGAGCTGCTCTCGCATTGGGAGCTTCCGTAAAAGTTTTTGATAACAGCGTTTACCGGTTAAAGCGTTTACAGAATAATATTGGCCATCGGCTCTGGACTTCCGTAATAGAACCAAGAATGCTGGCCAAACAATTAAAGACTTGCGAAGTAGCTGTTGGAGCCTTAGGTTCTGAAACCGGACGAACACCAATGGTGGTAACAGAAGAAATGGTAAGCAATATGCGACCCGGTTCAGTTATAATTGATGTGAGTATTGACCGTGGCGGCTGTTTTGAAAGTTCTGAAATCACATCTCATGAGCATCCCATCTTTATGAAATATGGGGTGATACATTATTGTGTTCCCAATATTCCTTCCGGCTTTTCCCGTACAGCATCCCAGGCTATTAGCAATGTACTGATGCCGTTATTACTGGAAGCTGGTGAAGAAGGCGGTTTCGAAAAATTAGTCTGGCACAAACTTCATCTGCGCAGCGGCATCTATCTCTTTAAAGGGGCATTAACGAATTTCTACCTGAGCCAGCGGTTTGATTTGAAATATACTGATTTGAATTTGCTGATTGCAAGTCAACGGTAGAATTAATTTGAGAATATGGGAGAAAAACTGACTGGGAAAGAATTAGCCCTTTATAAAACAATTGATGAAATCCTTTGGAATGATTGGGATCCAATTGGTGTTAATGATTTTGGAGAAGATGCCAGAGATGAGTATTACAGTTACTTACCAAAAGTGTATACTATGGTAAATGAAAATTTTTCAGCACAAGAAATCGGACAATATTTATTCAAAGTTGAATTTGATATGATGGGAATGCCTTCTACTTTAGAAAGATGTATTTTAATTGCAGAGAAAATTTTGAAGGAAAAACAAAAAATAAAGCAGGATTAATTTTTATAATCTCCCATATTAACCCTCTTTCCGCAAAACTTATACTCCACCTCATCATTACTACTCACCACCACTAATCTGTCTTTACAATAATCAGTAATCAGACGGTGGTATAATTCAATCCCCGTTGAATCTAAATTAGTACAAGGCTCATCCAGCAATACAATAGCCGTATCAGAAAATATACATTGTGCCAGCTTCACCCTTTGCTTCATACCAGAGGAGTAATAACGAATTTGCTTATGAAGGGCTTTTTCTAAACCAATAGCGGTAATAATGGTATTTGTTGTAATGCCGGGTAAAAAAGGTTTAAACCCATTGTGAAAGTTCAGGAACTCTGTCAGTGTCATTTCTTCCACTACTTCTAAGTAAGGGGCGCAAATAGAAACCTGAGAGTAAATGTTGTCTGTTGTTAGTTGTACGCTAACCGGCTTCTTACTCAAAGACACTCCCGACCATTGGCCATCGGTCAACTTGTATTCAATCTTTCCATCACTCAACATCATGCCGCCGCTCAATGCTTGCAGCAACGTACTCTTTCCAGAACCGTTTGGTCCTGTGATAGCATAAGATTTTCCTGATTCAAATGTGTAGTTGAAATGACGGAATATCCAGTCATGGTTGAACCGCTTACCGGCATCAGATAGGAAGATCGTCATCGTTACTCCCTTTGGTGAATCGTTTGATGATGCCTCTGCTGCTTTCACGGATAAAAGTCACTATTTCATCCCGTTCGTCTGTCGCCTGCATTTCTTCTTCTATATATTCAATTGCCTGGCTGGTGTTCATACCTTTATTATAAAGTATTCTATAAATATCAAGTATGTGATTAATGCGATCGATACTAAAGCCACGGCGTTTTAATCCAATAGAATTTACTCCCGCATAGCTTAATGGGGTACGGCCTGCTTTTATATAGGGGGGCACATCTTTACTAACTAATGAACCACCTGCAATGAATGAATGAGAACCGATTTTTACAAACTGGTGTACTGCACACATACCAGCCAATATGCTCCATTCGCCAATGGTAACATGTCCGGCTACTTGGGTGTTATTGCTGACAATACAGTTATCACCTACCAGGCAATCATGTGCAAAGTGAGAGTACGCCATGATAAGGCAATTATTCCCAATTACTGTTTTTTCTCTGTCTGCAGTGCCACGGTTTACTGTTACAAATTCCCTTATGGTGGTATTATCACCAATGATTACCGTTGAATATTCACCATGAAACTTTAAATCCTGCGGAATAGCTGCAATAACTGCCCCCGGAAAAATCCGGCAGTTCTTTCCAATTCTTGCACCTTCCATTATAGTTACGTTGGAGCCAATCCAGGTGCCATCACCAATCTCTACATCCTGATGAATGACAGAGAAAGGATCAATTTTTACATTGGTTGCCAGCTTAGCATTCGGATGAATGTATGTATGGGGATGAATCATGCAGTAATATTACAATCCGCTTTTTTCAAACGGGATGGGCAAAGTTAATTGTTACGGCTAAAAACAGAGCTTTTTTTGGTTATAGTTTGTTAAAAATCAGGTAGTCAGGAGTTTCGGTCAAAGTTGTACCATTAAAAATGACCAATAGGCCGTAAATTTGTAATTCATTTTTTGCAGGAAGGTTTAAAAATGCACAACCCCCCGGACATATTAGCTTTAGCGTACAAGCAAATTCCCATGCAGGGCCAAATGGTGCTGCTGCAGGAAAGGGAGCAGCAGATACCCGGTTCGGTAAATTATACTATTCAACGGTACAATCGAAATGCTCAATGGAATATTGAGGATACCGGCATGTTGGTTTATCATTATGCCAAAAGTGAGCCTAAAGAAAATTACCTGGAGCTCAGGTTTTGCGTTAGTGGTAATGTGTATTGCCGTAAGAAAAATACAGAATGCGACATGTGCCAGTTCAATGCTTCCAAAACCTGTATGGAAAGAGTGGATAGTGTGGATGTAGTTAGTTTTAAATTTTCACCTACCCACCTTAGTCAGTTTGTAAAACCAAGAAAGGGCAATGCAGTACTTACTGATGATATACTGAATTTCGAACATCGTTCTTCCTTTACTAAAATCCTTCCGTTGTGTGGTAAAACGAGAATGGTACTGGAAGGTGTGTTGAACCATACATACAGTGACAGTTTAGAGAATATCTACATCAATGCACAAACCCAGATGCTATTGTTATACAGCCTCGACTGTATGCTGGGAGAAAAAGAAATTGATGTAGTGAATTGTAAATTCCTGGCGAATGAACTGGACCGGGAAAAAATCATCAAAGCAAGAGAAATTTTACTGCAACATATTGGTGAGCCTATCACCATTAAAGAACTAAGCCGTAAAGTGGCTATTAATGAATGCTATCTGAAAAAAGGTTTCAAAGAATTATTCGGTACAACAGTATTTGACTTCTATCAAAGCCAGCGGATGGAGCATGCAAAATATCTTTTGTATGAAAAAGGCCTGAGTGTAACAGAAGTTTCAATGTTGCTGGGTTATTCTTCTATCTCTCATTTCTCCACAGCTTTCAAGAAACACACCGGGCTTAAGCCTTGTGAGTTACTTTTCAGGTAATTCCGTTGTAATACTATCGGTTATTCATATTTTACTTAGTAAAAGTCGTTGTAATAATAATTGGTGAAGCAATAATATTTATGTGACATTCGTTACACGTCACATGGCATCATTTTTGAATATTTGAATGTCAAAATGCGGAAAATACTGGCTATATTATTGATTTCAATACACCTTACTGGTAATACCGAGGTGGGTCAGCTATTCAAATTGCCTCAATTAATTACCCATTTTTTTCAGCATCACCGTCAGGATCCCAGCATTAATTTCTTCGAATTTATCGCCATGCATTATGCCGGTGATGATGGAACTACTGCAGATGATGACATCGACAGCCAGCTTCCATGTCACAATCCGATTCATAATACTCTTGCTGTTGTTTATTCCCCAATGATAAAAGAAGTTCCCTCTATTGAATTTTCCTCCCGAAAAACCAAAGAATATAATAGTCGGTTATTAACCGGTATCAGTTCTAAGCATGTGCAATTAATCCTTCAACCACCCCGCCTTGGATAGTTCAATCTTATTCTTACTTAGTTAAGCTTTTATCAGAAAATATTTTTTGGGTTGTACCTGATTACGTACTAGCTAATGCTGTGTACTAAAGAGCTAAGAAGAATACCTGCCATTCGGCTTTTGGTTTTACAATTTATTAATCAAATAATCTGTATGAAAAACAGACTTGCTTATATAGCAATTACTTTTATTATTAGTTCAATTGTATTGAATGCCTGCCGCCATGAAATTCTTGATCTTGGAAGTGGTAGCGGTGACGGAAGCAATCCTCCACCCACTTCAACCTGTAGCCCGGATACGGTATATTTTACAAATCAGGTAATGCCACTTATATCATCCAATTGTACTATGAGTGGATGTCATGATAATATTTCACATAAAGATGGCGTCAACCTGACTTCTTACGCCAATATTATGAGACATGTGCAGGCGGGTAATGCGGCAAATAGTAAACTGTATAAATCGATTATAAAAACTGACGGGGATCGAATGCCACCGCCACCTATGCCTGCGTTTACAACGGCTCAAAAAGCGCTGATTCAAAAGTGGATAAACCAGGGAGCAAAAAATAATAGTTGTGCTGGCAGTTGCGATACTGCAGTATTCACTTACAGCGGAGCAGTGAAACCAATAATGGACAGTAAATGTTCAGGATGTCATAATCCAAATAACCTTGGCGGAAATATTGATGTTTCAACTTATACAGCAATTCGTATAACAGCACTGAATGGTAAACTATATGGATCTGTTGCACATCAAACGGGTTTCTCAGCTATGCCAAAAAATGCAGCTAAACTGTCTGATTGTGAAATAAGGCAAATTCAAAAATGGATTGGTGCCGGATCTCAAAACAATTAAATCAACATAAATGAAAATTTTTCTTTCAATACTTATAACAATATGTGTGCTTACCGTAAGCTCTTGTTACTATGATAAATCAGATTTATTATATGGCGGAGCCAATTCAGGACCATGCACAGATACAACAGGAGTTGTATCCTACTCCCAAAAAGTAGTACCCATGCTGCAACAATATTGTTATAGTTGTCATACAGGAAGTTTTCCATCTGGCAATCAGCTGATGGGAACGTATGCCGCAGACAAAGCAATGGCGCAAAGTGGTAAACTGCATGGTACGATTAATTATTCATCCGGCTTTTCTCCCATGCCCAAAGGAATGCCCAAGATGAGTAATTGCCAGATTGCTGTGATAAAAAAATGGATAGACTCTGGTCTGCTTAATAATTAAAAAATAAAGCCACTATTTATGAAACGAAAAAAAATAATCAGGTATATAGTACTTCCGCTGCTGGTAGTTATTGCAGCTGTGGCATTCTACATCTATAAAGAGTATAACCGGGCACATAAGGATACGTCAAAATTAAAACCGGATTACTCAGTTGCTGCTGCCGACCTGGTAAAGGAATTTGAAACCAACGAGCAGGCATCTAATAAAAAATATTGGGATAAGGTGATAAAAGTGGAGGGAACGGTAAAGGATCTTACAAAGGATGACAGAGGCTTTTATTCAATTGTGCTTGGCGATACATTGGTTATGTCTTCTGTAAGATGCAGTATTGATAGTTTGCATAGCAATGAAGCTGCATTAGTTAAGAAGGGATCTGTAATTGCCGTGAAAGGCATATGCTCTGGTTTCAATGCAGACGAGTTATTAGGGTCTGATGTAATACTTGTCCGTAGTGTAATTGATTCAAAAAAATAATTTAATCACTTCTAAAAGTTATAAACATGAAAAACTTTTTTTTACTGGCATGTGCCACTATTCTTTTTGCTACTGGGTCGTTCAGCCAGAAATATTTTACAAAAACCGCTAAAATTGATTTTGATGCAACATCAGCATCTTCTCCGGAAAAAATTACTGGAGTTAATAGAAGTGGCACCTGCGTGGTGGATACGAAAAACGGTAATATGCAATTTGCTGTGTTAATGAAAGGATTTGAATTTGAAAGAGCTTTGATGGAAGAGCATTTTAATGAAAACTATGTTGAAAGTCATAAGTTTCCTAAAGCAGAATTCAAAGGCGATTTAAAAGATAATGATAAAATAAATTATTCAAAGGACGGAACCTATACAGTAAAAATAAAAGGAAAACTCACGATGCACGGCGAATCAAACGACGTGGAAACGGAGGCTAAAATTGTAATTCAGAATGGTAAAATAAACGCAGTAGCTGATTTTAGTGTAAAACTGGCAGATTACAAAGTAGCAATACCGGGCCTTGTGGCAGACAAAGTTTCTAAGATTGCTAAAATAAGTGTGTCCTGCTCATTGGAATTATTTAAAGGGTAAAATATTAAAATCCACTATCATGAATAAATTTTTGGTTGGCTCTATCGCTATATTTTTTTTAAATACAGGTTTAAAAGCACAGGATGAAGATTTGCTTAAACTGATTGGAGAAGAAAAACCGAAACGTGAAATAATAAAATATGCTTTTAAATCCCCCCGTGTTATTAATGGGCATTCCATGGAGTTTTTAAATCCGGGCACAATGGATTTCAGGATACTTCACCGGTTCGGGGAATTGAACCAGGGGTATAAGAATTTCTTTGGTTTGGATCAGGCTAGTATGCGGATGGGTTTTGATTTTGGTATCATGAAAAACCTGATGGCAGGTATTGGGAGAAGCACTTATAAGAAGGAAGTAGATGCATATTTTAAATATGCGCCGATACGGCAATCAAAAGGGCCATGGAGTTCGCCGGTCACTTTTGCATTGGTATCAGGAATTACAATGGATGGATTGCCATGGGCAGACCCCAGCCGGCAGAATTTTTTTACGTCACGCCTTGCCTATTATTTTCAGGCAATTATCGGACGAAAATTCAGCGAAGCGTTTACACTGCAGGTGGCACCAACGATGGTGCATAAAAACCTGGTGCAATTACAGACAGATGTCAATAATATTTATGCTCTTGGTGTAGGTGGTCGTATTAAACTATCACAACGTATTGCATTTACCTGGGATTATACTCATGTAATTATCGGAATGCCCGATAGTGGTTACTATCATCCACTATCTGTAGGGTTTGATATTGAAACCGGTGGTCACGTCTTCCAGTTGCATTTTTCTAACTCTACTGGTATGAATGAGAGAGCTTTTATTACAGAAACAACAGGCAAGTTTGGAAAAGGCGATGTGCGGTTTGGATTTAATTTGTCGAGAGTATTCCAGATAAAAAAGAAGAAGCATGAAAAATAAATATGCTTAGTATTAGAATTTTATAGCACCATGTTTAAAACAACCACCACATTTTTTAATCCGTTGCCGGCAATAATCAATTGCGGGTGACTTACATAACTTTTTAAAATTAATACTTATGAAAAAGACATGGGTGGTCTTATCGCTGGCTGCTGGAGCGATTATGATGTTATTATTTTTTTCCTGCCAGCATGCAATTCCAGCACCGTCGTGTGACAAAGAACCAATTCAGTTGACAGCAACAAAAACGGATGCGACAGGTAATCTGCTTAATGGTAGTATTACTGCGTCAGCAACAGGTGGACTGGATTTTCGTTTTAGCCTTAATGGTGCTGCTTACCAGGATAATGGGTACTTCGGTGGACTGGAACCTTTCAGAAACTATAATGTAGTAGCAAAAAACTCCTGGGGTTGTACCGATACTGTAGTAGTAACAATAATGACACAGGATGCCTGTGCCGGAGTTACAGTAGCTGTAACTGCTACCAAAACAGATGCTTCGCCAAATCAATCCAACGGAAGCATCACTGCTACCGCAACAGGTGGAACAGGGTTTACATACAGCATTAATGGTGGTGCCTTTCAGGCAAGCGGTAGTTTTTCAAATCTTGCTGCGGGTAATTACGATGTGACCGCAAAAAATTCTAGTGGATGCCTGGGTACTACACAAATTGTTATTGGTACTAATAACCCCTGCGCAGGAGTTACTGTTGCTGTTACCACTACACAGGTAAATCCTGCTACTGGTCAGTCCAATGGAAGTATAACAGCATCTGCAACTGGTGGAACAGGGTTTACCTACAGTCTTAATAGCGGAGCATTTCAAATATCAGCAACATTTTCAAATCTGACTGCAGGCAGTTATACAATTACAGCAAAAAATTCAAATGGTTGTATTAGCACAACTACAGCAACACTAACTGCTACCGACCCATGTGCAGGAGTTACAATAACTGTTACTACCACACAAGTTGACCCTACAACAGGCCAATCAAACGGTAGTATTACAGCAACAGCGACAGGGGGAACGGGATTTACTTATAGTATTAATAGTGGAGCTTTTCAAGCATCAGGCAAATTTACAGGATTAGCTACAGGAAACTATACAATTACAGCAAAAAATTCAAACGGCTGTACCGGTGTTAAAGTTGTAGCATTAGGTTCTACTAATCCTTGTGCAGGTGTTACAGTAACGGTTACAACCACACAGGTAAATCCAACAACAGGACAATCCAACGGAAGTATTACTGCTTCAGCAACTGGGGGTACAGGGTTTACCTTTAGTTTGAATGGCGG
>JANMFO010000040.1:0-8940 GCA_031374245.1 Chitinophagaceae bacterium
GTTTTCTTTACTATAAGCAACAATCACATCTAAAAACTGTTGGCCGTATTGTTTCACTTTCGCATCGCCAAAGCCGCTTATTTTTCTAAGCTCCGCTAATGTTTGAGGTAAATACAACGCCATTTCATCAATGGTGTTACTTCCCGCAACGATATAAATGGGCAGGTCCTTCTTAGCACATATAATTTCCCGAACCTTTCTTAGCTGTTGGTGCAATACTGGCCGCGGCGTATCTGTTCTCTTTTGCGAAGCACCTGCATAAGCATTGATACTAATAGAAGGCAACACAAATTTCTGTTTGCGACGGTGAAAGGCTTCCATATCAAACTGTCCTTTGAAACCTTCGAGCATAAACTTCTTCATCGCCAGCTGGGCAAACACTTCTTTGATGCCATCATTATATTCTTTTGAATGAAGACGGCTGTCAGTTATGGCAGGTGACTGTTGTATGAATTGAATTACTAACCCAATCTCCGTTAAAAAATAAGTAGCTGCTGCTTTTATTCTTTCTTGTAAGGGTTGGTTTTCTTCCGGCAATTCGGGCTGCTGAAATAAAAACTGTAATTGGGCTTGAAACTTCTTTGCTGTTTCCTGGAGCTTAACCATTTTACCAAGCAGTTCTTCAGTCCAGGTAAATGATTCTGGATTGAAAGAAGAAGTATGCTCCATTAAGTATTCCAGTAACTCTTTTCCGCTATTAATTGCTACCGCAAAATCAAAGGTGGAAAGCAACACCGTTTGCTGATAATGCTTTTTGGCTATGGCAAATTCCTGTTGTAGTTGTCCGCTTGATGCACTTCGTTGCGAAAACTCCACAATCCTTGCATCACTGAAAAGGCTGGATGAATTGACCCGGCTCTGTAATACCATTCCTTCCAAATTAGTACAACGGCTAAGTGCTACATACACCTGGCCGGGAGCAAAAGCTGCTCCGGCATCAATAATGGCTCTTTCAAACGTAAGTCCCTGGCTTTTATGAATAGTAATAGCCCAGGCTAATCGCAAAGGATACTGAGTGAATGAACCCAGCACATCAGAATCCAATTGGCGGGTAGATTTATTTAAAGTGTAACGGATATTTTCCCATTTCTCTTTTTGCACTTCTATTTCGGCTGATTCGCCTTCACACTGCACAAAGATTTTATCTTTCTCCAGCTTGGAAACAATTCCAATCTTACCATTGAAAAAACGTTTGCCTTTATCGGCCGCATCATTTCGTATAAACATTACCTGTGCGCCAACCCTTAAATGCAGAATTACCTCAGCAGGATAGGCTCTGTCTGAAAATTCATCCATTACTTCTGCTTCGTAAGTAAAAAGTTGAGTAGCTAGTCCGCCAAGTTCTCTTGCATTTATTTCGCTGGCTTTATTATTATGTGTGGTAAGAATGATATAGCCATCCTGTTTGCTGCGTCGAAAGGTTGGTTGAAAACGGGTTTCCAATATTCTCATTCCGTCTTCATCCAGTTCGTTATTGCGAACCTGGTTGAGCACAGTAATAAACTGTTCATCTTTTTGCCGGTATATTTTATTGAATTCAATATACACCGGCGGCTCTTCCTGCAATACTTTGCTATCGAAAAAATATTGGCCACTGTAGTAGTCCGATAATAAACCCCATTCCTGTTCTTTTACCACAGGCGGCAACTGTAACATATCACCAATAAATAAAAGTTGAACACCGCCAAACCGTTCCGACGGTCGCTGGCGGACATGACGAAGTACTGTATCTATTGCATCCAATACATCGCAACGAACCATACTTATTTCATCAATCACCAATATTTCTAATTGCTGCAAAACCTTTTTCTTATCGCCATTGAAACGAAGCCGGCTGATGAGGCTATGCTTATTAGAAATCTCCTGTCTATGCGCCGGAAAGCCTGTGCCTTTTGTTTCGGGAATAAAAGGAGCTAATGGCAATTGAAAGAAGGAGTGAATAGTAACACCGCCTGCATTAATGGCCGCCACACCGGTTGGTGCCACCACCGCCATTTGCTTGGGACAATTCTCCCGGATATATTTTAAAAAAGTTGTTTTGCCAGTGCCGGCTTTGCCGGTCAGGAATATGTTCCGGTTGCTTTGATTGACTAACTGAATAGCCAGTTGAAACATTTCATTGTTAGTATCTGGAGTGAATGTCGCCACAGTTATTTTGTTTTAGCCACGAATTGATTTAGCCACAGATTACACGGATTAACACAGATTAAAATACAAGTCGTTTATGTTCAAGACTCCTTTTACCAAAATTTATAATTAATCCTATCTCACAGCCCGATACTTTAAGATAGTTAAGGGTTTGTGAGATGTGTTCATCACATATTCCACCTGCACAAGCTTTGATTTCCACAATTACATTGTCAAACATAACAAAATCAGCATAAAATTTATGCCGTAGTTTCTTTCCCTTATAATGTACATCATATACCTTCTCTCTTTCTATTTGTATAGTTTTGATTATTGCTTCCATCTCAATAGCGTCTTTATAAACTATTTCAGAAAATCCAAAGCCGAGTTCCCTGTGAACTTCCATGCAAATACCGATAATTTGGTATGTTTCCTCTTTAGAAATAAATTTTTCCATTTTAAATGTTTTAGCCACAGATTAACACATATTGAATACAAATCAAATATTGGTTTCTGACGAACCATATCATTGCTTCAAATACAAAAGAAAGCCACAGACTACTTTGGATTTTCACAATGGCCGCAGGCCAAAATCTGTGTTAATCCGTGTAATCTGTGGCTGTATTTCTTATTCTTCTGTGGGCTTTCCACCAAGCATCAGCAACTCATTCACCTGTATTTCAGTGATGTACTTTTTGTTGCCTTCTTTGTCGTTATAGCTGCGGTTAATCAGCTTGCCTTCAATGGCAACTTCTTTTCCTTTGCTAAGATATTTTTCAACTATCTCAGCTACTTTGCCCCAGGCTACAAGACTATGCCATTGCGTTTCGGTTACTTTTTCGCCTTTGGCGTTACGATAGTTTTCACTGGTGGCTACGGAAAAACGGGCCATCTTCTTTCCACTTTCAAGGGTTTTAACTTCAGGTGCATTACCGAGGTTACCAATCAATTGAACTTTGTTTTTTAAAGCGTACATGTTTTTAAGGTTTGTGCCTCTGTGCCTTTACGGTTTTGCAGAAGCGGTTTATTAATTTATTTCAATCAACCGGCGACGTCATTTCCGATTGACAACACAAAGATGATAGGGCTGGGAAACTATAGTCGGTTTTTTACCCTTTACTATCGAATGTATCCGTTTGTAAGCGGTTGCACTTATAAAATAAATCCTTATCTTATGCTCTCAAACCATTGACAGTACTATGCCACAGCCGAAACCAGAAACTAAAACATGTTTAGCCTGCGATAAGCCCATAAAAGGTCGTTCCGACAAAAAATTTTGCGATGACTCTTGCCGGAACAACTATAATAACGAGCTAAAATCCATCAGCAACAACCAGATGCGGAATGTAAATAATGCACTCAGCAAGAACCGCCGAATACTGGAAGAGCTATTGCCGGAAGGAGAGGAGACGGCGAAAGCCACTCAATCAAAAATGTTACAAAAGGGGTTTTTGTTTAAGTACGTTACCCATCTATATACCACTAAGACGGGCAAGGTCTATTATTATTGCTACGACTATGGCTATCTGCCATTAGATAATGAGTGGTATTTGATTGTAAGGAGAAAAGAAGAGTAAGCATTTTAATCTTTTATGGTTAGCGTTTCCTTTAGTCGAATATCTCTTGATGATGCGCCGACCATAATTCTGAAGTCGCCGGGCTCTACAACTTGTTCCATTTTAAAATTTAGCATAAACAACAACTCTGGTGTTATTGAAAAAGAAATAATTTTTGATTCCCCTGATTTTAAATGAATCCGCTGAAACCCTTTCAATTCCATTACAGGTCTTGCAACAGAAGATAATAAATCCCGGATATACAATTGTACCACTTCGTCTCCATCTCTTGTCCCGGTATTTTTTATAGTAAATGAAACAGTAGTTGATTCAGCCTTATTGATATTATTGTTGATCAACTTTATATCGCCGTATTCAAATGTTGTATAACTCAATCCAAAACCAAACGGGAAAAGCGGCAGGCCCGACAAATTATTATAATCATCGCCCCTGCCTGTAGGTTTGTGATTATATACTAATGGTAACTGAGCTTCATGTACCGGAAATGTAATAGGCAATCTTCCGGCAGGGTTATAATCACCGAATAAAACATCCGCAACCGCATGGCCGCCTTCTTCACCGGGATACCATACATCAACAATGGCGGGAACTTTATCAATCCAGCTATTCATCGTTACAGCACTTCCACCAACCAATAATACAACAACCGGTTTTCCGATGGCCGCAACAGCAGTAATCAATTCTTCCTGGTGACCGGGCAATGAAAGCATGGCCCTGTCCTGGAACTCTCCTTCATTTATTCCAACAGTAACTATGGCAACATCAGATTGCTTTGCGATAGTTACAGCTTCCTGTATTTTATTTTTCCAGTCGTTCGCTACACCTACATTCCAAATCAATTTGATTGTAGCGTTTCCGTTCGGTTCGAAGAACTCTATTCGTATATCATACTGTTTCCCTTTCTCAAAAGAAAAATCAGCAACCGATGTTCTATAGGTTTGTTTCTTCCAATTATCAATAATGAGTTTGTTATTAATATATAAACGATAGCCGTCATTTCCTTCTAATCCAATTTTAAAAGTTCCTGTTGTTGGTGAAATTAATTTACCTGTCCAACGGACGGAGTAAAAATCAACATTGATGGCCGGGTCAGGAGCATATAAGGTCCAATGAAAATCAATTGCTTTATCAATTTTCTTTTTACTGGCGACTCCGTTCAGCGTAACATTATTAAAATATTCTGCCTGCAATCCTTCGTTATTATTATAACTCAGTTGCTTTGAAGGAACAACTACATAATCATTGGTTACCCGACCACAACCGGGAGCATACAATACTTTACTGTTACTTCCAGCTTTTTGTTTTATTCCCTCCAATATGCTCACTTTATTATTACCCGGACCGCTATAGCCACCAAGCCTTGCTTCTGTTGCATCAACACCGATAATAGCAATTGATCGAATGCTTTTAGAAATTGGTAACATACTCTTCTCCTGTCCCGTCAGGCGGGCATTCTTTAGTAATACAATTGATTCAAGAGCCGCTTGTTTTGCAATGAATTTCTGTTGCGGTGAAGTTGCTCCCTCCTTTTGTGTTGCTACATACAGATCTTCAAAAAGGCCCAGTTCAAATTTTGCTTTCAATACTCTTGCAACTGCATCATTTAATCGGTTGCTATCAATACTGCCGTCCAGAAACGGCGGAATGAATAGTTTGTGATGCTTGTACTCTGTTTGAAAAATAACATCCAATCCGTTGTTGATTGCATGCTGTCCGCTTGCGGCATAATCCTTTGCCGTGTTATGCAAAACCACTTCGCCACCAACGGCATTGGCATCAGAAATAACAAAACCGGTAAAACCCCATTGCTTTTTTAGCTTCTCTTGCAGTAACCTGCTGTTCGCTGAACAGGCAACACCGTCCAATGAATTATAAGACGTCATCACTGAACGGGAGCCCCCTTTTTCAAAACAAGCTTTAAAAGGAGCAAAATAGATTTCTTCCAGTAGTCTTTCATTTATATGAATAGGATAACTATCTCTTCCGCCATCACCAACATTGGCAATAAAATGTTTGGGTGTAGTAATAATTCCCTTTTTTTCAAAAGCACTGACAAACGCCACTCCCATAGCTGAAGTTAGAAACGGGTCTTCGCCATAAGTTTCTTCTGTTCTTCCCCAGCGAACATCGGAAGCAATATTTACAACCGGAGAAAGCACTTGACGGATGCCTCTTCGTTTCGCTTCGTCAGCAATCACATTCGCTACTTTGTCCATCAATGCCGTATCCCATGTAGCGGCCAACGCAATGGCCTGCGGAAAAACAGTGGCACCTTCTCTTACCAAACCATGCAATGCTTCATCAAACGGAATGATAGGAATACCCAACCTTGTTTTCTCTACAAAATATTTTTGAATCGCATTTATTTTTAAAGCCAATGCTTCGGCATTTTCATCTGTTCCATAGTTCAGCATTTGTCCGCCAGCATCGCCTTTTGCTGTGGCACTTACCTGGAATCCGAAAAGCCCCTTTTTATATAGAATGGTGTCTGAATTATCCAAATCACCCGGAATCATAAACAGTTGCCAGAATTTTTCTTCCGGTGTCATCCGGCTAAGCAGGTCCGGCACCCGTTTTTCAATTGGTTGTGATTTGTCTTTATATAAAATAAGGCTTTGAGAAAAGCTTACGTAACCGCTGATGCTTAAAATGAGAAGAAAAAACAGGTTTCGTTTTCCCATAAGTTGTAGTAATTACGGCGAGAAGGAGTAAAATAAAAAAACCTCAGCAATAAACTGAGGTATTTTGCGAAGTGGTGTGGGCCGGGGTTGAACCGGCGACACATGGATTTTCAGTCCATTGCTCTACCAACTGAGCTACCGCACCATTCCTGAAACACATTTACTCCGGTAAGTGGAAGCCTATCTTCGCTTTTGTGCTTCGGGGCTGCAAATATAGAGGGAATTCACAAAAAATCCACACTAAATGCCATTTATGTTTCTCCTTACATGCCGTATTCGCTCAGGAACTTTATCCGCATAATCTTAAGCTGCTCCCAGTTAAAATTGTACTCAGACAATTCTTCCTGAGCCACTTGAAGGGATGAGGTTTCGCAACTCTTAAAATATTCAATGATTTCTACCTGGTCATCTTCGTCCAGCATTTCATCAATCGCATAGTCAAGATTAAGCTTGGTGCCGCTGGCTGCTATCGTTTCCATTTCTTCCAGCATTTCATCCATTTTCCAGCCTTTATTCTTAGCAATGGTTTCCAGCGAAACCTTTTTATCGGTGTTTTGAATAATATAAACCTTGTTGCCGCTTTTGTTTACCACACTTTTCATTACAAAATCATCTGGCCGTTCAATATTATTGTCCGTTACATATTTTGCAATCAGGTCCACAAACGGACGGCCATACTTTATAGCTTTTCCTTTACTCACACCCTGGCATTTTTCCAATCCTTCCATGGTGATTGGGTAGAACGTTGCCATATCCTGTAATGATGATTCAAGGAAAATAACAAACGGAGGCAGGCTTTTCTTCTTCGCTTCCTTTTGACGCAACTCCAATAGCATTTCCACCAATTTTTCATCCAATGCTGAGCCCGTTGCTGTTTCTATTACTTCTTCATCATCGGCATTAGCATCATCATACAGGTTGTTCATAATAACCTTGAAAGATTTTGGCTTCTTCAGAAACGCTTCTCCTTTTTTAGTGAATTTCAATACGCCATACTCTTCAATATCTTTTGTCAGCATTCCTTCCAATATTAATTGGCGAATCAATGAATTCCAGAAATGCATATCCTTATCATTGCCGCTGGCAAACACATCCAGCACATCATGCCGGAACATTTGATTCTGTGGCGTCATTCTTCCAATGATAATTTTCACCACATAGTCGGTTGCAAAACTTTCGTTCAATGCTTTAATCGCTTTCAGTCCGATAACAGCTTCCTCTTTTGCCTCTACTCTTTCTTTCGGATGTTTACAATTATCGCAATGCCCGCAATTTTCTTTTTCATACTCTTCACCAAAATAACTCATCAATAACTTTCGACGGCAAACTCCTGTTTCTGCAAAAGCAACTGTTTCATTTATCAACTGTGCTCCTACTTCTCTTTCGCTTAGCGGCTTATCCCGCATCAGGTGTTCCAGCTTGCTTACATCTTTATGCGAATAATAAAGCACACATTTCCCTTCCAGTCCATCACGACCGGCACGGCCCGTTTCCTGGTAATAGTTTTCAATTG
Source organism: Chitinophagaceae bacterium (assembly GCA_031374245.1). Lineage (GTDB taxonomy): Bacteria > Bacteroidota > Bacteroidia > Chitinophagales > Chitinophagaceae > JJ008. The sequence goes on from JANMFO010000040.1 coordinate 7,899, forward strand.
ACTTGGGAATGTTATAGTGGATAACAAAACGAATATCTGGTTTGTCAATACCCATTCCAAATGCGATGGTAGCACAGATTACATGTGTCTCTTCGTTCATAAATAAATCCTGCCGCTCTGCTCTCAGTTTACTATCCAGTCCGGCATGATAGGCAACCGCTTTTATACCATTAGCCATTAAAATATCAGCCAGTTCTTCGGTAGTCTTTCTGTTAAGTGTATAAATAATGCCGCTTTTATTTTTCATTGACTTGATGAAGCGGACAATGTTTTCATCAGCTTGTGCCTTTTTTATTTTAGGCAATACTTCATAATAAAGATTGGGACGATTAAACGAAGAAATAAAAATATTGGGGTTTCTTAAATCAAGGTTCTTAACTATGTCACTCTGCACTTTAGGTGTGGCAGTAGCTGTTAATGCAATTACCGGAATATCCGGATTTATCTGTGTCATCATTTCACGCAACCTGCGATAATCGGGTCTGAAGTCATGGCCCCACTCAGAAATACAATGCGCTTCATCCACGGCAAAGAAAGAAATGTTTAAGTCGGCAAAGAATTCAATATTGTCCTGCTTTGTCATCGTCTCAGGAGCAACGTAAAGCATTTTTGTTTTGCCGCTGCGCAAATCATCATGCACTTCTTTGATTTCTTTTTTGGTGAGTGTAGAGTTTAAAAAATGTGCTATCTCGTCGTTACTACTATAACCCCTGACCAGATCCACCTGGTTTTTCATTAGTGCAATCAGGGGAGAAACAATAATAGCAACGCCTTCGCTTACCATGGCGGGTAATTGATAACAAAGGCTTTTGCCGCCGCCTGTCGGCATAATAACAAACGTATCATGACCGGCCATTAATGATTCAATGGCTTTTTCCTGTGTGCCTTTGAATGTAGAAAAACCAAAATACTCCTGTAATGCTTTGTGCAGGTCGAATCGGTCTTTTGAAGGACTGGCTTCTTTGGTCTTTGCTGTTTTTTTTGTGACTGCCCCATCTTCCTTACGGGCAGGTTTCTTTGCTGTTGATGTTCCCATTACTCA